>NZ_JBYLHY010000043.1:0-51707 GCF_057749925.1 Paenibacillus sp. sgz302191 | reverse complement strand
TTATATATATATCGAATTATAGTAAATTGCAACCAAACGACACTCAACTACATGCGTGCCATCTCATCACGAATACCTTTATATGGATTTCATCCCACAGTTAGGGTTTTGTTTGCAAAGCCAGTGGCATTTTTGCAGGAATTTTTCGTTTCCGGCGTACCAGCGAGGAAAAAACTGCACTTTTGCAGGTTTTCCCTGCTTTGCCAAGCGGGTGTGCGCCTTTTGCAGGTTTTCCCCACGGTCGGCAGGCTATCCCTCCCTCCGTTCGCTGCACGAATCGCCGTAAGTCACCCTGCCCCACCGCATCGCACCGCAACCACACGCTGGCTTTGACATCCATTAGGGTTCAGCCCTTCTGGATACCCTAGTAATAATGTATCTCGTACACTCCGGGATATTGTGGCCGACCGACCGCCGTCATGCCGTGCAGCACCGCGCGCCGGGAGCTGCGCGCAGATTCGCCGGTGCCGATATGATTCGACCCGAGCGGCACCGGCGAATCCGATCATTTTCTACCCTGTTCCTTATCCATTTCATCTTACGTAAACAACCGGAATCCGTAGAATAAAGATAGATCGCAAATACAGGAGGTCAGTAATATCATGAAAAAAATGATAAAAATCGCTGCAACGCTGCTTGCCGCTACTACGCTGCTTGCCGGATGCGCCAGCGGCGAAAAACCTGCGGATCCGCAGGGGGCGGGAGCGGCGGCAGGAACGTCCACGGACAAAGTCAAGCTCTCCGTGTGGCATAACTGGACAGGCCAGGATGCAAAGGCCATCGCCATGAGAAAAATTTTGGACGATTTCAAAACGCAAAACCCCGATATCGAGCTTGAGGTCGAGGGTCTCCCGACAGACGGCTTGAAAACGCGCCTCAGAACCGTAGCCGCGGCGAATGAAATGCCGGATTTGTTCGTGATGTGGCCCGACGCCATGACGAAGGAGTTTGTGAGCGGCAATCTCGTGCAGCCGATCAACGATTTCCTCGACAGCAAGCAGGAGTGGAAAAACAATTTCATTCCGAACGCGCTGGACGGCTATACCGTGGACGGCAACATTTATTCCGTTCCGATGAACCTGTCACCTACCTCTTTCATTTACTATAACAAAGCTTTGTTCGACAAATACAATGTACAGGTTCCCCAAACATGGGACGAGCTTAAAGCGGCAATCGACACGTTCAACAAAAATAAATTAATCCCGATCGCCCTCGGCAATAAAGCGAACTGGGCCGTCCAATCCACCATTTTCAGCGCGATCGCCGACCGCGTGACCGGAACGGACTGGTTCCTGAAAGCGGCGAAACAAGATGGCGCCAAATTTACAGATCCGCAGTTCGTCGAAGCTTTGAAAACGCTGCAGGATCTCAGCAACGCGAAAGCTTTCCAGGACGGCTTTAACAGCATCGATCAAAACCAGATGAGACAGCTTTTCTTCCAAGGCAAAGCGGCTATGTTTATCGACGGAGGCTGGGCGATGGCCGACGTTGTAACGAATGCGCCGAAAGAAGTGCTGGACCAAACGCACGTTACGATTTTGCCTCCTGTTAACGGCGGCAAAGGCGAGGCCAAATCCACTTCCGGCGTCGTAGGCACGGGCATGGGCGTAAGCAAAAAGCTGACCGGCGCCAAAAAAGACGCGGCGATGAAGCTGTTCTACGCGCTTTCCGGTCCGGACGGCCAGCAGGCGACTTTGAACAGCAGCACGCTCGTCAGCTACAAAATCGATCTGGACAAAAGCAAAGCTCAACCGCTGTTCGTGGAGCTGAACGAGCTGATGAAAACTGTGAAAATTACTCCCGTCTACGATTCCAAGCTGAGTTCCGCTGCCGTTGATGTCATCAACAACAATCTGCAAGAGCTGCTCATGGGCGGCAACCCGGAAGCAATCGCCAAAAAAATCCAGGACGCGCAAGCAGGCGCGCTGGGCAAATAAAGGAACTGCTGCAACACCCCCAGCCCTCCACGTTTGTGGCAGGGCTGGCTACTTTCCCGAAGGATGTGAAAAGATGAATACAGCGTATGTCCGCAGGTTCGTTGTGTTAAGCCTCCTCCCCGCCGTCTTGATCTATGCTCTATTTGTATTTGTTCCGGTCATCTGGTCCAGCTACTACAGTTTTTTCGACTGGAAAGGCATCGGCGCCGCCAAGTTTATCGGCCTCAAAAACTATGTTGAAATCATTCACGATGAGGTATTCTGGAGAGCGTTCAAGAACAACATCATTTTTGTCGCCGTAGCGGTCTTCGGCCAGCTTCCCATCGCTCTGGTGCTTGCCATCATGCTGCATAAAAGCAATGCCCTGCAGCGTTTCATCCGCTCCGCCGTCTTTATGCCGATGGTGCTTTCCTCCGTCGTCATCGGGATGATCTGGCAATATATTTATCACCCGCAGATCGGCATTTTGAACTTTTTGCTGGACAAGCTCGGTTTGTCAAGCTGGAAGCTGCAATGGCTGTCCGACGCGAAAATCGCGATTTTCGCCCTTGCTCCCCCGCTCGTCTGGAGCTTCGTCGGCCTTTATTTGATCATCTTTATTTCCGCGTTTCAGAACATTCCCGGAGAAATCCACGATGCCGCGCAAATTGACGGCGCGGAAGGAGCGCGCAAGCTCGTTTCCGTGACGCTGCCCATGATCTGGAGCACCGTGCAAATCGCCATCGTCCTCTGTATTTCCGGAAGTCTGAAATCGTTCGACCTCGTTTACGTAATGACCAAGGGCGGTCCGGCGCATGCGACCGAATTGCTCGCAACTTATATGTACAACTCAACCTTCTCTTCGTACCGCTACGGATTCGGCAGCGCCATATCCACGTCGATTGTCCTCATCAGTCTTGTCTTTATCGGCATCAGCCAGTGGTTAACGAACAGAAGCGCGAAAGCGTAAAGAAAGGAGCAACATAAGATGAGCTATTTGGCAGCAGCCCGGCCGCAAGCGAGTGCGAATAAAACGGGTTCTTCCATGAAAAAATGGAGACAAGGCATATTTTGGACGTTTTTGACTTTATATGCTATTTTAACGTTATACCCGCTTTTCTGGCTGGTGATCAGTTCGTTTAAATCGAATGCGGAGTTTTTCAACAAGCCTTTCAGCCTGCCGGAAAGCTGGCATTTCACCAATTTCGTGACGGCCTGGAACACCTCCAAGATGGGCCTCGCGTTCGTCAACTCGGTCATCGTATCCGCCGTCTCGCTGGTTTTGACATTGTTTATTACTTCGCTTGCGGCATACGTTCTGGCCAGATTCAAGTTCCGATTCAAGGGAATCATTTTAACTTTTTTCGTCATCGGCATGCTGATTCCGATTCACAGTACGCTGGTGCCGCTGTTTATTTTGATGAAGCAGCTTTCGATGCTGAATTCGTACTGGGCGCTTATTCTTCCTTATACCGCCTTCGCCCTTCCGACCGCCATATTTGTGCTAACCGCTTATCTGGCTTCGGTGCCCAAAGAAATCGAGGAAGCGGCTTATATTGACGGAACCAAGCTGTGGGGCGTTTTTTGGCGGATTATGCTGCCGATTTCGCTGCCTGCTTTATCAACGGTCATCATTTTGAGCTTTTTGCACTTTTGGAACGATTTTTCCTTTGCCCTTGTTTTCATTAGCAAAAGCAGCCTAAAAACGCTGCCGCTGAGCATCGCTACGTTCGCCGACGGCTATCAGACCGATTACGGCCTGACGCTGGCTGCGATGACGATTTCGGTGCTTCCGACCATTGCCGTGTATTTGATGTTCCAGGAACAGGTTATGAAAGGAATGACGGCCGGAGCCGTGAAGGGTTGATCGTACAGGCAAAAGCTAAGGAGGATACATGAATGTGGCGATGGATGGGATACTCCCTGCGGCGTAAGCTATCCTTCATGCTGCTTGTAACGGCGCTAATTCCGCTGCTGTTTCTCGGTTCGTTCGCCTTCGTCATTTCTTCGAACATTACGCAGGAGAAAGCGCAGCAGGCCGGACTTGACACTCTCGCGCAAATGGATGCCAAGTTCCGTTTTATTATCGGCGATGTCGAAAATATTTCAATTTTCCTGATCGGCCTGCGGGACATTCAGGAGTATATGAACAAGCCCGACAATGATGTGGCCGCGCAAACCCGCATCCTCGGCCTGATGACCAACCTTATGCATTCCAAAGACTATTTGTCCAACATCACGATTTATCCGGCAAACGGGGGCGATCCCCTGTCCACGACGACGATCTATAGCAGCGACCTGGGCAAGCAGATGGATGTCAGACAGGTGCAGGACAAGCTGTGGACCGGACTGTACACGATACGAAACTATGCAGGGGACCGCCATGTTTTTTCCTTCATCCGCCCTTTGCGCAGTGTGAACAATTATCAGACGCTGGGCTGGCTGTCGATCAGCCTGGACGAGCAGACGGTGTCCCGCATCTGGTCGGAGACGCAGCTTGCCGAAGGCCATGGTCAAGTGGCGCTGCTGAACGGCAGCTATGACGTCATTTCATCTACGGATAAAAGCTGGCTGGCCCGCCCTGCCGGGGCGATGTTTCCGGAAATAGCGGGGCTTGCTGCAGGCAAGGTATCCGGCGAATGGGCAAGCGGCAGCGGGAACGCCAAGCAAAACGTGCTGTTTTATCGGGATGTCCGCACCGGATGGACGCTTATCGGCGTCATTCCCTTCGAGCTTTACAGCGCCCAAAACCGCTACATCCTGCAGTTGACGGGCATTGCCGTCGTCATATCGGTTTTGACGACCGCCATACTATTGATTTTTTTCATTCAAAAAATTACGAACCCGCTTCGCGCATTGACCCGTCTGCTGTCCAAAGTGAATCCGTCCGAGCCGCTGCCGCTCTATCCGGCGGAAACGGATGACGAAATCGGGCGGCTGGCGCAAAGCTACAATATGCTCGGCAAACATATCGAAACGTTGAAAAAGCAGCTCATTCAAAACGAAGCCCGCAAAAAAGAAGCCGATATGCGCGCGCTGCAGGCGCAAATCAATCCGCATTTTTTGTACAACACGCTGTCTTCGATCCATTGGATCGCCCTGCTGAAGGAGGAAGAGCGGATCGCCGAAATGGTCGGCGCGCTCAGCGATTTTCTTCGTTTCAGCTTGAACAAAGGCAAAGAATACTGCACGGTGTCGCAGGAGCTCGCGCATATCCGGAATTACATTCAGGTGCAGGCGATACGCTTCCCGGATCAGTTTGAAGTTGATTTTACGATCGACCCGGACCTGAACGACGCATACATGCTGAAGCTTCTGCTGCAGCCAATCGTGGAAAACGCGATGATTCACGGCATCCAAAAGAACGATCAGAAGGGCCTGATTTCCATCTACGCGGAGAAGAAAGGGAACAGCATGAACTTCATGGTGCTTGATGACGGAATCGGCATGTCCGAAGAGCAGCTGCAGCTCGTCAAAGACAGCCTGCGCCCGCAGGAAGGCTCGTATCCGCCTGACGCCAGCTACGGGCTGCGGAACGTGCACGAACGTCTTCAACTGCATTACGGCATCGAATCCGGGATCGAGATCGAAAGCAGGCTGCATGTGGGCACGCGCGTTTCTTTTTCCATTCCTATTTTGGAGGGCACTCATGAAAATCATGATCGTTGATGACGAGGTTATTATCCGCACCGGCTTGGCTAAAGTCATCAAATGGAGCGAAATCGGGCTGGAGCTGCTGGAGCCGGCCGTTTCCGCCGAGGAAGCGCTGCAGCGAATCCCGCTGGAGAAGCCGAACATTTTGCTGACCGACATCCGGATGAAGGGCAAGGACGGCCTGCAGCTCGCTGAGGAAGCCAAGCAAATTTTGCCTGAGATCGAAGCGATCATCCTCTCCGGGTATGACGATTTTGCCTACATGCAGCAAGCGATCCGGCAAGGGGTCAGCGACTATTTGCTGAAAACGAGCAGACCGGAAGAAATCATTAAAACGGTGCTGAAAGTCAAGCAGAGCATTGAGGACAAATGGAAACACCATAACCAGGATTTGTACAAAAACAAGGAAATGCGCGGCAGGCTGTTCGAGCGCTGGATTATTGAAGGAGAGACCGAATCGGTGGATGCCGCGCTGCTCCCCGACTATTTGCCTCTCCTGTTCAACGAAGGCGAGACGGCAAGCGGCAAGCTGCTCGTCTATATCATCGCGGCGGAAGGCTGGGGCGAGACGGCCTCGGCAGAATCGCTGCTGCTGTTTGCCGCCGCCAACATGCTCCACGAGCTGCTGCCGTGCGAGACTTTGATTCACCGCAAGCGAATCGTGATGGCGATGCGGCTTGGCAGCCCGAACGAGCGCTTCGCGGCGCGTCCCGCGGCATTTCAAAAGATCGAGCGGCTTTTGAAATGCAAGGTTTATACGGCCATTGGCGAGCCCGTCGGCCAACCGGACGAGTTGTACCATTCGTATGCCGCGGCGGACTACGCGTTCAGCTATAAACACCTGATCGAAGAGCCGGTGCTGGATTATGCGCACATTTCCAAACGCAAAGGCGGCAAAACGGTCTGCTCGCACGAGGAGGAGATCGAGCTTTCCTCCATTATGCTGGAAGGCGACTCCGTTGCTTTGAAAGGCTGGGTTCAGCGGTATATCCAGCAGGAATTGAACAATTCCCAGATGACTATCGAGTCCCTGGAATCGTTGATCCGCTCGGCCGCCCTGTCTGCCCACCGCTGGCTGGAACGGGTTTTGGCGGCAACCGGGCGTTCGGCAAACATCGATGAGCATGTAACAGGCTTTGCGATAAAGCGCGGCTCCGCCCCCAGGGATGCCTTGTTCCAGCATCTGCTCTCCCTGATGGAGCTGTACCACCACAAGCTCGCGGAAGGGCAAGCCACCCACGCCCAGAAAGCGATGGCTTATATTCAGGAAAACCTCAGCGGCGATGTCGGACTGCAGCAGGTGGCGAGGTTCGTTCATCTGCACCCGAATCATTTGAGCGAAGTGTTCAAAAAAGAAACCGGAATTACGTTCAGCGATTACGTAACGAAGCAAAAAATGAACCGGGCCATGGAAATTTTAACCGTATCCCCCGTCAAAATCGCCGAAGTGGCCGCGGCCGTAGGATTCGAGGATATGAAATATTTCAGCCAGGTGTTCAAAAAATTCACTGGAAAAACGCCCAGCGAGTTCCGGGAAGAAGCGAATCAGCAAGCAGGATCATCACCCAAAATTTGATGCCAGGCGGAACGGATGCCAAATGGAGTTAAGGGAGAGAACTTTCATGGAATTATCAGGTTTATGGCGAATTCAGCAGTTTGAAGCAGGACAAACCAGAGCGCTTGACATCGCGTCGGCCGGATTGGACGACCGCTTCTGGATTACGGCCAAAGTGCCGGGCGACGTGCACTCCGCATTGATCGAAAGAGGCATTATCGATAACCCTTATTTTGGACACAACGATCAAAAAAGCAGATGGATCGAGCAAAAGGAATGGTGGTACCGTTATTCCTTTTCATATGAGCTGAATGAGGGCAGCGGGGAGCGCCACGAGCTGATTTTCGAAGGGCTCGATACGTTCGCCACGATTTTCGTGAACGGGCACGAGATCGGCACGACCGCCAACATGCTGATGGCGCATACGTTTGACGTCACCCGCATCCTGCAAAATGGCAAAAACACGATAGCCGTAAAATTCGATCCGCTCTATTTGCACAACCGCGAAAAAGAGCAGTTCCAATGGTCGTCCTACACCAAAGAACGGCCCTGGCTGCGTAAAGCCGCAATGAATTTCGGCTGGGACTGGGGCCCGAGAATGGTAACCGTCGGCATCTGGGGCGGCGTCCGCATCGAGCGCAGGCGGCTTGCCAAGCTGGAAAGCGTCTTTGCCAGAGCGCGCTCGGTTTCCAAGGAGCAGGCCGATGTGCAAGTCGATGTGGAAGTGAAAACTTACCGCGCGGGCAGGGAGAGCCGGGGCAAAGGCAGCAAGGGCAACGGCAGTTGGGACAATGGCAGCAAGGACAAAGCAAGCCGGCGCGAATGCCGCATCCGTTTGCTCGATCGGGAGGGCCGCGCCGTTGCCTCCGCCGCAAGCCCCGTAACAGGCGGCTCGCATTCATTCGCGATTGAGGTTAAGAGCCCGCAGCTGTGGTGGACGCACGATTTGGGCGAGCCGTATTTGTACGAGCTGGAAGTTTTGCTGTACGCGGACGGGGAACTCGCGGATCAGTACCGCAAGCCGTTCGGCATCCGCATGATCGAGCTGCAGCTCGAAGACGAGCAGGGCCGGCCTGCGTTTGCTTTTGTGCTCAACGGAGTCAAGCTGTTCGCCAAAGGGGCCAACTGGATTCCCGCCGACCATTTTATCGGCAGCATTCCGGATGAGCGCTACCGCGATCTGATCGACCTGTCGGTCCTCTCCAACATGAACATGCTGCGCATCTGGGCCGGCGGCATTTACGAAAAGGACGTCTTTTATGAGGAGTGCGACAGACGAGGGGTGCTCGTTTGGCAGGATTTTGCGTTTGCCAACGCGCTTTTCCCTGATTTTAACCGCGATTTCATGGAAAATGTCCGCAACGAAGTTGTGTATAACATCAAGCGTCTGCGAAACTATGCTTCGCTTGCCCTGTGGTGCGGCAACAACGAAATTGACTGGCTCTACGATATGAAATCTTCCGGCGGAGACATCGATTGTCCCTTCTATGGAGAGGCGATCTATCACGAGCTGATTCCCGAAGCTTTGGAAGAGCTTGACGACAGCCGGGCTTACTGGCCTTCCTCGCCTTTCGGCGGCAATGATGCGAACGATCCGGATATCGGCGACCGCCACAACTGGCAAGTATGGCACGGCTCCGTGTATCCCCGCAAATTCGGCGAAGCGCCGCTGCTCGATTACAGCATTGAAGGCGTCACTTTTAAAAACTACAAAAAAGACTTCACTTTGTTCAGCAGCGAATTCGGCATGCACGCATCGGCAAACCGCTATACGCTGGAGAAAAATATTCCGCAGGGCCAATTTTACTGGAACAGTGTGGAGATGGCCTACCGCAACAAAGATACGAACCATCAAAAAGGCATTCTTCTGATGGAAGGATTCACAGGTATTCCCCGCGATATTGAGGAATATATGAACTTCTCCATGCTGACGCAGGCCGAAGGCCTCAAATACGGCATCGAGCATTACCGCCGCAACAAGCACCGTACGAGCGGATCGCTCGTCTGGCAGCACAACGACAGTTGGCCCGGCACAAGCTGGTCGCTGATCGACTATGAGCTGCTGCCGAAAGCGTCTTTCTACTATGCGGCCAAATTTTATCATCCGCTGCTACTCTCGCTCGACCATGAGCCAGGGCAGCCGCTGCGCGTCTGGGCGGTCAACGATACGCTCGACGCTTTGCAAGGACAAGTCAAGCTCAGCGTGTTCGACTACTTCGGCAAAGAACTGTTCACGCACTCGTTCACCGCGAACGTGCAGGCCAATTCCGCAAGCTTCCTCGGCAGCCTGAACGAAGCGGAGGTCTTGAACGGCGCGGACCCTGCGCAAGTCGTCGTGAAATTGAGCACCGCGGATTGGGCGGCGCCGGACAATCTGTTCTACTTGCGCGACCAGAAGGATCTGCAGCTTCCTGCCGCGAGCCTCAGCGTAGAAGTCGATCCGGCGGAGCAGACCGTCGCTATCACCGCAAACGGAGCGCATGCGCGCATGGTCAAAATCGACATACCGCAGGGCAACCTCCGGTTCAGCGACAATTTCTTCGACCTGCTCGCAGGCGAGACCAAAGTGATCCGCATCCGGCATCCGCATGGTCAGCCGGTCTCCCTGGCCGACATCCGCGTAAGCGCCATGAATTAAACCCGAAGAGGCAGTCCCGCAGCGGTGTATATCCACAGGGGGAACTGCCTCTTTCCTATTTACGCACACTGTCAATCGCGAAAAGTTTCCAACATCCGCCGGCTTCAGCGATTATGATCGCGGTCGGTCGACCGCATGAACGGCTTGATAACTCAAAAGCCTGCAAAAGTGCAGGCTTTTTCGATGGAATCGACCCGTTTTTGGGAAAAGCCTGCAATTGTGCAGGAATTTCCGCCGATGAGCGGGCTGGACCCATAAACCTGCGAAAAAAACTGCAGATTTGCAGGAATTATCCGAAACGGGAGCTTCAAGGAGCAAAAAGATGTACTTTTGCAGGTTTTTGATTCGCTGCGCAGCACATCCGTTCGTTAGAAACTGCTGGTAACCCGAAAGCCTGCAAAAGTGCAGGCTTTGTCGTTGGAATCGGCCCGTTTTTGGGAAAAGCCTGCAATTGTGCAGGAATCTCCGCCGAAGAGCGGGCTGGACCCATAAACCTGCGAAAAAAACTGCAGATTTGCAGGAATTATCCGAAACGGGAGCTTCAAGGAGCAAAAAGATGTACTTTTGCAGGTTTTTTGATTCGCTGCGCAGCACATCCGTTCGCTAGAAACTGCTGGTAACCCGAAAACCTGCAAAAGTGCAGGCTTTGTCGCTGGAATCGGCCCGTTTTTGGGAAAAGCCTGCAATTGTGCAGGAATTTCCGCCGAAGAGCGGGCTGGACCCATAAACCTGCGAAAAAAACTGCAGATTTGCAGGAATTATCCGAAACGGGAGCTTCAAGGAGCAAAAAGATGTACTTTTGCAGGTTTTCCGATAGTGCTGTGAAGCCAGGGGGAGTGCCAATCTCCTGCAGACTCTAAAAACCGAGCATCGTGCCGGATGTGAAATAACGCTGCAGTAGTGCGGCTGGTGGCGACCTTCCTTTCCATTCCGCGAAACGCCGCCGTGCATCCGTCGCAACGCCGCCGCTTTCGCTTGTGAAGCTGCGCCGATGAGCGCTCGGGCGGCGATTCCGCTTGTGAGGCTGCGGTGATGCGCACTCGGGTGGCGATTCCGCCTGTGAGGCTGCCGCAATTGCGCTCAAGCGACACTTCCTCATTTGAGGCTGCCGCAATTGCGCTCGGGCGGCACTTCCTCTTGTGAGGCTGCCGCAATTGCACTTAGGCGGCACTTCCTCATTTGAGGCTGCGGCGATAGCGCTCATGCCGCGCCTTCCTCCTGTGAGGCAGCGCGGAGCGCTCCGCCTCGCTGCGGAGCCAGCGTTGCAATAAGCGGGCAAAGCGCTCCGGCGCATCCGCCACAGCGCTGCTGCCGCTTTTCCCGCAGGCACGCCGCCCGCAAAAAAAACGCCTCCATCCCAATTAGGTTTGGAGGCGTTTTTCCGCTTCATTTTCAGCGGCTATACATTTTGCAGATAAGATGCCATCGCTTTGGCGAGTTTTTGCATCCCGAGGATCGTGTTGTCGCGGTCTGTATGCGTGTAATTCAGGCGCATCGTGTTGTACTGCGGGTTCTCGGCAAAAAACGTCGACCCCGGCACGAATGCGACGCCTTCCTGAACGGCCTGCTTGAGCAATTCCTCGGCGCGGATATGCTCTGGAAGCTCCACCCAGAAGAACATGCCTCCCTTCGGCTCCTCCCATTTCATTCCCGGCCAGCTCAGCTCGTTCAGCAATCCTGCCATCAGCTTCATGCGCTGTCCGTAATGTTCGCGGATCAAAGCGATGTGCGCGTCCAGATCAAAATGCTCCAGCAAATGATACAGCGTCTGCTGGTCGATGCTGCTGGAATGCAGGTCGGCGGACTGCTTGAACCGCGCCATTTGGCGGATAAGCGTCTGATCGCCGATGACCCAGCCTGTGCGGAAAGCCGGAGCGACCGTTTTGGAGAAGGTGCTCGTGTACACGACGCAACCTCCTTCGGCACGGCCTCCCAGTGAAAATACCGTCGGGTACGTGGCGCTGCTGTCAAACTGGATCTCACCGTACGGATCGTCTTCGAGGATCAGCACGTCAGCCGCGCGGCAAATGTTCAGCAAGCCCTTGCGGCGCTCCAGGCTCCATACCCGGCCGGCCGGATTGGAGAACGTCGGTATGACATAAACCAGTTTAGGATTATGCGCGGCGATTTTCGCGGACAGATCGTCAAGAATCATCCCGTCATTATCGCTGTCTACGGAAATAATGCGTGCGCCTTTTGCCTGAAACACCTGCAGCGCCGCAAGATAAGTCGGTCTCTCGACAAGAATAATATCGCCTTCGTCGATATACACGCGGGTCAGCAGATCGATAGCTTGCTGCGAGCCTGTCGTCAGCAGCATCTCGTCCGGCGTAACGTGCATGTTCTTGGTCGCCATACGGCGGCAAAGCGTCTCGCGCAAAGGCTTGAAGCCCTCGGTCAGACCGTATTGAAGCGCCCCCTTGCCCTGGGCGATGACTCTTTGAAACGCCTCGCTCACCGCATCCAGAGGAAAAAACTCTTCTGCAGGCAGTCCGCCGGCAAAAGAAATGATCGAGCTGCCCTGAGTCAGCTTCAAAATTTCTCGCACCGCCGATGAGGAAAAACCATCCAGCGATTTGGAAAATCGAAAATTCATAACGGACGCATCCTTTCGTATTTGTAGAAAGCACCCCACAGCCCTTACAGCCAGTTGAGGTGCTTAACGTGATGAGCCTAAAGCAAAGTGCGTTAAATCAAAGAGACATTCCGGCGATTGCTCGTCGGCGTTTTGCGCTTGTCGATAAGCCGGTTCACCGCATCCAGATAAGCTTTGGCGCTGGCTTCAAGAATGTCCGTGCTGATGCCGCGGCCTTGGACGGAAATATCGTTTTGCTTGAGGACGACATGCACTTCGCCCAGCGCGTCCTTCCCGTGGGAAACGGACTTGATGGAGTAATCGTCAAGCTCGACTTCTTCCTTCGTCGCTTTATCGATGGCATTGTAAATCGCGTCTACGGAGCCGTTGCCGACTGCGCTTTCCGCAATTTCGCCGCCTTCCTGCAGGCGTACGTGCACCGTTGCCGTCGGGGTCATCTGGTTGCCGTAGGCTACCTGCAGGGCGCCGAGCGAAAATACTTCCGGCGTCTCGATCAGCTTCTCCTCGATCAGGGCGCGGATGTCTTCGTCCGCCACGTTTTTCTTGCGGTCCGCCAAATCCTTGAATTTGGCGAATGCGGCGTTGACCTGCTCGTCTCCGAGGTCGTAGCCGAGGTCGACCAGCTTCTCCCGGAACGCGTGGCGTCCGGAATGTTTGCCCAGTACGAGCTTGCTCTCCTTGACACCGATGGTTTCAGGGGAGATGATCTCGTACGTCGTTTTTTCCTTCAGCATCCCGTCTTGATGGATGCCGGATTCGTGCGCGAACGCGTTGGCGCCTACGATCGCTTTGTTGCCTGGCACCACCATGCCGGTCAGCTTGCTGACCAAACGGCTGGTGCGGTAGATCTCGCTCAGAACAAGCGATGTCTTCGCTTGGAAAAATTCCTGGCGCGTCTCAAGCGCCAGAGCCACTTCCTCGAGCGAGGTGTTGCCTGCGCGCTCGCCGATGCCGTTGATGGTGCCTTCGATTTGATCGGCACCGTTCAATACCGCCGCGAGCGCGTTAGCCGTAGCCATGCCGAGATCGTCATGGCAATGCGCGCTCAGCTGAATTTTTTCAATGCCTGGCACGGTGTCCTTCAGCATTTTAAAAATGTTGCCGTAGTCGTAAGGGGTCATATACCCGACCGTATCCGGGATATTGACTACCGTTGCGCCTGCGCGGATCGCCATAGCCGTTACTTCGGCGATGAAATCCAGCTCGGTGCGCCCTGCGTCCTCCAGCGAAAATTCGATTTTGCTGAAATATTTTTTGGCGTATTTGATTGCCGCCTCTGCGGTTTCCAGCACTTGATGCTTCTCCATCCGCAGCTTGTGCTGGCGGTGGATCGGCGAAGTTGCGAGGAACAAGTGAATGCACGGGTCCTGTGCCCCTTGCAGCGCTTCTCTGACGGCTTCGATGTCCTGCTCCCGGGAACGGGACAGCCCGATGACAGAGGCATTCTTGACCGCTCTGGCAACGGCGTTCACGCCTGCCAGATCCCCCGGTGAAGCTGCCGGGAATCCGGCTTCCATACGGTCGATCCCCAGCTTCTCCAGCTGAAGGGCGATCTCGACCTTCTCCTGGACGTTCAGGTTCACTCCCGGCGACTGTTCGCCGTCCCGCAGCGTCGTATCAAAGATGTAAATTTTACGCACAGTATGTCACCTCCTGATGGCTGTTAAAAGGCCTTACTCGTCTTTATAGTATTCACAGGGAGTGAACGGGCAAACCATGCTCCGATCACTCCCTGCGATTGTGAAAGCTTATATTATTTCTTGATCCAGTGCATCATTTCGCGCAATTGTGCGCCAACGACTTCGATCGGATGCTCGGACTCGTTGCGGCGCGTTGCATTCATGAACGCGTTGTTGGATTGGTTTTCCAGGATGAAATCGCGTGCGAACTTGCCTTGTTGGATGTCGGAAAGAACTTCTTTCATCGCTTTTTTCGTTTCGGCTGTGATCACGCGAGGTCCTGTTACATAGTCACCGTACTCGGCTGTGTTGGAGATGGAGCTGCGCATCGAAGCAAGTCCGCCTTCGTACATCATGTCGACGATCAGCTTCAGTTCGTGCAAGCACTCGAAGTATGCCATTTCAGGAGCGTAGCCTGCTTCAACCAATGTTTCGAAACCGGCTTTAACCAGTGCAGTCGCACCGCCGCAAAGAACGGCTTGCTCACCGAACAGATCCGTTTCGGTTTCTTCGCGGAAAGACGTTTCGATAACGCCGGCGCGTGTACAGCCGATACCTTTTGCATAAGCAAGTCCGATCGCTTTTGCGTTGCCTGTAGCGTCTTTCTCGATTGCGATCAGGCCAGGAACGCCGAAGCCTTCTACATACGTGCGGCGCACCATGTGTCCTGGAGATTTAGGAGCTACGAGGAACACGTCGGTGCCTTCAGGAGCAACGATTTGTCCGAAGTGAATGTTGAAACCGTGGGAGAACATCAATGCTGCGCCTTTTTTCATGTTAGGCTGGATGGACTCGCGGTATACGCGGGCTTGAGTTTCGTCCGGCATCAGGATTTGGATCACGTCAGCGCGTCTTGCCGCCTCGTCAACGGATACAACTTCGAAACCGTCATTTTTTGCCGTATTCCAGGAACGGCCTTCGCGAAGACCGATGATAACGTTCAATCCGCTGTCGCGCAGGTTTTGCGCTTGTGCGTGCCCTTGGGAACCATAACCGATGATTGCGATCGTTTTGCCTTTCAATACCGCCAAGTCTGCATCTTTTTCATAATAAGTAGTAACTGCCATTTGGAATAAATCCTCCTTTGATATGATAAATCCGTATTTTCTACCCCTTGAGTGGGTGTTTCAACAGTTTACCCCCGGATGCGCGGGCGGGCGGTTGACGCTTGCCAACGGGCCCAGCCTTTTCAAAAGCGGAAGAGTACACCGCTGAAAGCCCCACTCAAGGAGGCTTTTCCTTTCCGGTTGACCTCCGCTTACCGAACGGAACCGCGAATCATCGCAGTCGCTCCCGTGCGGGAAAGCTCGCGGATGCCATAAGGGCGAAGCAATTCGACCATAGCATCTATTTTATCCGAATCTCCCACAACTTGCACGATCAGCGAGCTCGGTCCGATATCGACGACCGCTGCGCGGAACGTCTCGACAATGCCGAGAATTTCCGGACGCATCGCCGGCTCGGCGTTAACCTTGATAAGCGCCAATTCTCTGGCGACCATCGGGTTCGCGCTTAAATCCACGACTTTGATGACGTCGATCAGCTTGTACAACTGTTTGGAAATTTGCTCCAGCGTATTCTCGTCGCCCGTCGTGACGATAACCATTCGGGAAAGTCCGATTTCTTCGGACTCCCCGACAGTGATGCTTTCGATGTTGAAGCCTCTTCTTCCGAACAAGCCGGATACGCGCTGAAGGACTCCAGGCTGATTGTTTACCAGAACGGATATCGTATGTCTCATCATTCCGAATCCCCCATTATCATGTCACTTATCGTATCGCCTGCTTTAACCATCGGGAAAACATTCTCGCCCCTCGGCACGACGAAATCAATAACGACCGGTCCCGGCGTATCCAGCGCTTCCTGCCAAACTCTTCTGGCCTCTTCCTTCGTAGTCGCCCGCAATCCTTTGACTCCGTAAGCTTCAGCCAGCTTTACAAAGTCAGGGCTGCCTGCGAGGTCGATGTGGCTGTAGCGGTTCTCGTAGATGATTTCCTGCCACTGGCGAACCATTCCCAGCACCTGGTTGTTGATAATAACAACCTTAACGGGGATGTTATTGATCGCGCAGATCGCCAGCTCTTGCGCACACATTTGCACGCCGCCGTCGCCATTGATCGATACGACGAGCTTATCCGGATTGCCGAGCTGCGCGCCGATGGCGGAAGGGAACCCGAAGCCCATCGTGCCAAGACCGCCGGAAGTTACCAGAGAGCGGGGGTTTTTGAAACGGTAGTACTGAGCCGCCCACATTTGGTGCTGTCCTACGTCCGTAGTTATGATCGCTTCGCCTTTGGTCGTTTCGCTGATCATCTCAATAACAAATTGCGGCTTCAATTCGTTATCGCTGTCGTTGTATTTCAGCGGGAATTCCGCTTTATTCTTCTGGATTTGCGCAATCCACGCTTCGCTCTTGGCAGGCTTCGCCTTCGTATTCGCGTATTCCAGAACCGCTTTTACATCGCCTACGCAAGGGATGTCCGTCTTGACGTTCTTTCCGATTTCCGCCGGATCGACATCGATATGCGCGATCACTTTCACTTTTGGCGCGAAACCGTCGAGTCTCATCGTCACGCGGTCATCGAAACGGGAGCCGATGGAGATCAGCAGGTCGGCATTTTGAATCGCCTCGTTGGCCGTGTACGTGCCGTGCATGCCCGGCATGCCCATCCAGAGCTCATGGGCGCTCGGGAATCCGCCCAGCCCGAGAAGGGTCGTCGTGATCGGGATGCGCGTCTTGTTGACGAATTCGATCAGTTCCTTGGAAGCGTCCGCGTACACGACGCCGCCTCCGGCGATAATAACCGGACGCTCGGCCGTTTCGATCGCTTTGAGCAGCTTATCTACCTGCAGTTTGTTCGGTTGTACGGTCGGATTGTAGCCGCGAACGCTAACTCCGGTTACAGGCTCGAACACGGTCTTGTTGGCGGAGACATCTTTCGGAATGTCGATCAGCACCGGACCTTTGCGTCCGGAGTTGGCAATGTGGAACGCCTCGTGAATAATGCGGGGCAGATCATTTACATCGCGAACCAGGTAACTATGCTTCGTAATCGGCATTGTGATTCCCGTAATGTCGGCTTCCTGGAACGCGTCCGTGCCGATAAAGTTCGTTGCGACGTTGCCGGTAATGACAACCAGCGGAACCGAATCCATATATGCGGTGGCGATGCCTGTGACCAGGTTGGTAGCCCCCGGTCCCGAAGTTGCGATGCAAACGCCTACTTTACCCGTGGAACGGGCATAACCGTCGGCAGCGTGAATCGCTCCCTGTTCGTGTCTGGTAAGCAAATGGTTAAAATCGGAGAAGCCGTGCATCGCGTCGTAGATGTACAATACGGCGCCGCCCGGATACCCGAAGACGCACTCCACACCCTCCAGCAGCAGGCTGCGCAGCAAAATTTCCGAACCCGTAATCAAATCCGGCTGCTTCAGTTTTTCCATCAATTCTTCTTTCGATCTTTTCGGTTGTTGTGTCTCGACATTCATTTGTGATCCTCCTCTCAAAAAGTCAGTTCGCTATGCTGGCCATCGTTTCAGGCCATCAAAAAAACCCCATCCATCCCGAACACGCACATGACGTGTTAAACGGGACGAAAGGGGTTAGAGCTTCCGTGGTACCACCCAAATTTGCTACGCGCCTCACAGCGCATAACCTTAGCAGGTACGGGTCGATGATGACCGATACCCTAGCACGGTAACGTGTGCTACTCCGATTTTCCCTACTACGCTGCGGCGGTCCCGCAA
This sequence comes from Paenibacillus sp. sgz302191, assembly GCF_057749925.1. Classification (NCBI taxonomy): domain Bacteria; kingdom Bacillati; phylum Bacillota; class Bacilli; order Caryophanales; family Paenibacillaceae; genus Paenibacillus; species Paenibacillus sp. sgz302191. The sequence continues at coordinate 33,922 of NZ_JBYLHY010000043.1, read as the reverse complement.
GTTTCAGGAAAACAGCTCCGAGGTGACCTCGTACGTAAGGGATTAAGGCGATGGTTTCAGCATATCCAACGCTCTCTGAGCATAATTGCCCTCACAACTTCTTCCTCTTCATAGCCGATTATCCAATGTCAATTCCTCACATATAGAATATAACTTAAAGTCAATTATATGCGTGTCATCCACTATAGTCAATAGTTTGTCTAATAAAAATTCCGCAGCAAGTGCGACACTCTGTTAGGTTGATCAGAGCAGGACACAGGCATGGGCGGAGCAGACACGTCTCGTTTGGGCGCAACCGTTCATGCAGCGGTTTGGCAAGCTGAAAAGCCTGCAATTGTTGAGAAACTCGCCTACTGGAACTTGCGTTAGCGCTAAGGCATCTCCGGCTAAGGAGAGAAAGCCTGCAAAAGTGCAGGCTTTTTCGATGGAAACGGCTCGTTTGGCTGAAAAGCCTGCGATTGTGCAGGAATTCCCGGGCATGTTGGGCCTGAGTGCGAATTTGAGCGATAAAACCTGCAGATTTGCAGGAATTTTTCGCTGCAGGCGTGTTAACGAGCAAAAAGCTGCACTTTTGCAGGAATTCACCGCTTTGCTAGGCTGAAATGCTGCTCGCTCCAGCACGCGGGTTTTTCAACAGCCCGCTCTTGGGCAGCCCCCCCTGCGTTGCTAGGCTGAAGTGCCGCTCGCTCCAGCATGCGAGTTTTTCAGCAGCGCGCTCTTGGGGCGGGCTGTTCGGGCTGCGAAGCCGCTTCATAGTGCGAGCGATTTTATACGCACAGCCGCCCCAGACAGCGCGACATAAGACAGCGCCGAAAAAAAGAGACCTGCCCTCATGGGGCAAGTCTCCTCGAACGCTAGCACGAAGCTTACGCGTTTACTTTTGCTTTGGCTGCAGCCGCCAGGTCGTTGAACGCTTTGGAGTCGTTCACAGCCAGGTCTGCAAGGATTTTGCGGTTGATGTCGATACCGGCCAGTTTCAGGCCATGCATCAATTTGCTGTAGCTCAGGCCGTTTTGGCGAGCTGCCGCGTTAATACGCACGATCCACAGCTTGCGGAAATCACGCTTCCGTTGACGGCGGTCACGGTATGCGTACAGCAAGGATTTCATCACTTGCTCTTTTGCTGTTTTAAATAATCTATGTTTGGAACCGAAGTAACCTTTTGCCAGTTTTAAAATTTTCTTGCGACGATGAGCGCGAATAAAACCGCCCTTGACTCTTGCCATTGTCAACTACCTCCCGGAATGTATATGTGATGTTGCGTTATCGTTACTTGATGTTAGCAAGTTGTTGCTTCAGGCGACGTACGTCTCCCGGAGCCATAACCGGATTTGTGGACAGAACGCGTTTTTGACGCGCCGTTTTACCGGACAGCAAATGGTTTTTGCCGGATTTGTATCTTTTCACTTTACCGGTGCCGGTAATTTTGAAACGATCCTTCAAGCTGCTGTGAGTTTTCATTTTTGGCATGGGGTGTTCCTCCTAATTTAGTAAATCGCCTAAGTTGTAGCTTTTGGCGTTAAAATCATGATCATGCTTCTTCCCTCAAGCTTGGGAGCACGCTCCATCGAAGAGATGTCGGCCGTTTCCGCAGCAAGGCGGTCGAGCACTTTTTTGCCGATCTCGGCATGCGCGATTTCGCGGCCGCGGAAGCGTACGCTCGCCTTCACTTTGTCGCCGTCGCCAAGGAACTTGACTGCGTTGCGAAGCTTGGTCTGAAAGTCGTGCTCATCGATCGTCGCGCTTAAGCGGATTTCCTTGATGTCCACGATTTTCTGATTTTTGCGGGCTTCCTTCTCTTTCTTTTGCAGCTCGTACCGGTATTTCCCGTAATCCATAATGCGGCATACAGGCGGCTTGGCTGTTGGAGCTACGTTCACCAAATCCAGGTTGGCGTCCACTGCAATCTGAAGAGCTTCGCGAATCGGCTTAATGCCGAGCTGTTCTCCGTCCGCCCCGATCAGGCGTACTTCCTTCACGCGAATCTCGTCATTAATCATATGGTCTTTGCTAATAATGTTTCACCTCCACAGGTATGTAACGACAGTATCCTTTTAAGGGCCCGTCATATCTACACAAAAAAAGATGCGGGCGCAAGAAGCCCACATCTTTCATCAATAACAGGTTTCAAAACCTATTCTACGTGCATGATGATTATCGAGAACCAGCCAACCAAGGTGTCGGTCAGGTGAGAAGCGGGCGCCTCTGCTTTTACTTGAACTACTATATCACTTCAGATCGGTGAAGTCAACACTAACTTGCCTGCTTGCTCTTCATCTCTTCCAAACGAATGACGCGCGTATGTTCCGTATGGCTCCATTGCTTGTTGTTTTGCGTGAAGAAGGCGTAGAACGTAATCGGCCACCAGGAAATCATGAAAATCGGATACAGGATCAGGTACTTGTATGTTTTCCAAGGCGCTCTCTCGATGTACATGGAAATCGGGAGAAGCACGTAGATCGCAACGCTGATCGAGTTGAAGAACACCGGATTGACATCAACAAGCATCGGCGTGTCGGACCAGCCGGGAGTAATCTGTTTGATCCACAGCAGTACGCTGATAATAGCGCCGAAAAAGAAGTTGTACACATTTGCGGAATAAATCGCCGCATCGATTTTGGTCCAGCTGCCCTCTTTGATTCCCTGCCACAGCAGCGGGAAGAAGTAGCGCTTCGCTACGTCGAAATGCCCCTGCATCCAGCGCAAACGCTGTTTGGCCGACGCTTTAAAGGTAAGCGGCTTCTCGTCATATACTTTGGTTTCGTAATTGAACGTGGGTCGAATACCCAGCTTGATGCAGCGCATCGAGAATTCCAAATCCTCTACAAGGCTCGTAGCTCCCCAGCCGATCTGCTTTAAAAGGCTGGATTCAAAGCACATGCCGGTACCGCCGAGATAATTGGCAAGTCCCAGGTTCGTTCTCGGCATTTGCCAGAAACGGTTGGCGAAATAATACGAAATCGCATAGGAACCCGTGACCCAGGAGTCATTGGGGTTTTTAGTATCCAGGTACGCTTGAATGACCCTTGAGCCTGAACATAGATCGTTGTTCATATGCGTCAAATAATCCGGGCTGGACAGATTGTCGGCATCGAACATCACGACTGCATCGTACTGGCGCTCGCGTTTCCAAAGCTCCTTGAGCATCCATTCGATCGCATAGCCTTTGCCTCTCAAATTCGGATTGTTCCGCTCCATCGCATATACGCCGTAGCTGCGGGCAATGTCAGCTGTACTGTCCGTACAGTTATCGCAGATGACGAAAATATCGTAGAGCTCTTTTGGGTAATCCAGGCCCTTCAGGTTTTCGATCAAAGCGCCGACCACCTGCTCTTCGTTATGAGCGGCGACGAGAACGGCGAAAGATTTTTGCGGTGCAAACTGCTTTTTGTTGCGCGGTCTGTACCATCCAAAGAAAGTTAAAAACAACTGGTATGCTCCTACACAAGCCAATCCGATTTGAAAGAAAAGCATGATTTTGTCCAGCATGAAGCAAAAGTCCCCCTTTTTGTGTATGCACCGCAGCTTTTCTCTATGTATATTCTGTGTGCACGTATGTACAGGTGAATAACGTTCTTGATTTTCCTCTCTTTCCCGCGATTTGTCAAAGTCTGCGAAAACCGAAATTGCGCCAGTTCTTCAACGTTTATGGGGAAAGTCAAATTTTAGGCCGCCGTCACTTGCAATCAGTTCGTTACAGTCTCGTTTTCATCGTTTTTCATTTTATTGTGCACCAAAAGTTCACCGTTTAGACGAACCCCGCGAGGTGTACGGGGATTATTATAATGCACCTCGCCCGCCAAATACAACTTTTGCCGTAAAAACAGGATCAGCGGATCATCCGCACGGAATCGATTTGTAGGTTGCTGGCGATTCTTGCATCGGCAACTTCTTCGTAGCTCGCATACAACCGGTGAAAAATACGGTCCCAGGACTGCTGTCCGGCATATTCGATTCCCGCGATCGAAAGCGAACGGCGAGTTTCCGCCGAAACGTACAGCCGCTTCATCGCCTCGACAAACGAGGGCACATCCCCCGGCCGGCACAGCAAGCCCGTAACTCCGTGCTCGATGTTGTCCTGCACGCCGCCTGCGGCCGCACCGATTACCGGCGTCCCGGAGGCCATCGATTCAAGCACCACATTGCCGAAAGTTTCGGTCGCCGACGGAAAAAGGAAAACGTCCGCCGCCGCGTACAGCTCAGCAAGCCGTTTTCCTTGAATGAATCCGGTGAACGTAATACCGTCCGCCTTTCCATAAAGTTCGTTAAGCGAAGCCGCCGAAGGTCCGTCACCGGCGATAATGAGGCTGCAGCGGCTGCGGATTTGCTCCGGAAGTCCCATAAAAGCTTCAATCGCGACATCGACACTTTTTTCCGGGGCAAGCCTTCCTACGTACAAAAACACAAATTTGGCGCCGCTAACCTGATAGGAAGACAGCACCTCGCTGCGGTTCACGACAGGCCGGTAAGTATCGGTATCTACCCCGCGGCCCCATATTTCCAAATGCTGCAAGCCCTTTTGCTGCAAATGCTCCAAAGTGGACCGGGAAGGCACGTAGATTTTGCGGCAGCTTTGATGAAACCACTGCATATACCGCCACAGCGCCGGCTCGACCCAAGGAATTTTATAATATTTGACATATTGATCGAAATGAGTATGGTAAGAAGCGACAAACGGGATCCGCCGCTTGCGGGCGTAATGCATGCCGAACACGCCCAGATTAAACGGCGTTGCCGCGTGAATGATGTCAGGCTGAAAATCGTGAAGGGATTTGCGTATATGGAGGGGATTCGGGATCGCCAGCCGGCATTCCGGATACAGCACAAAGGGGATGCTCAGAAATCTTTCCACCCGATAAGGATCGGGATCTCCTTCCGTAAAACTGGCAGGCGCAAAAACTTTGCACTCCGCTCCTTTGGATTCCAGGAACTGAGTCCATCGCCCCAATGTCCTGGCCACTCCGTTTACATCAGGCAAATAGGTATCCGTGAACAAGGCAACTTTCATCGCATATCAGCCCCTTCTGCTTTCGATGCCATACATCCGTCATGCTAACACGCGACTGTTAACGCCAGATCAGAACAAGGTAAAATTGGAAACCGAACATATTTATTGCAGAGTTAATAATGTATTAATACTTCCCTGCTACAATATATATTAAGTTCCGAAGTTTTTGCGAAAAGATCAGCTTATGCTTAAAGCTCCCAAGGAGGTCATGCGCTCATGAGCAGGGTCGTTCATTGGCTTCAGCATCATGAAACTCGAGTTTTTCGTTTTGTCAATCAAAAAATACAGCACTCATTCCTGGACCGTTTCTCGGCGACAATCACTCACCTGGGGGGAGCAACAGCGACGATTTTCATTTCGCTTTGCTTTGCGCTTTTCGGTCATGAAGCCCTTCGTACTGCGGGAATTCAAGCCTTGGTGGCACTAGCGGCAAGCCATATTCCCGTTGCGGTTTTTAAAAAGAAATATCCGCGGCTGCGTCCTTATCTGGTCCTGCCCGAAACGAATATCGGAAAAAATCCGCTGCAGGATCATTCTTTCCCGTCCGGCCATACGACTGCGATTTTTTCTATTATCGTGCCGTTCGTAGCTTTATTGCCCGTGCTCGGCTTCGTTTTGATTCCACTGGCTCTTCTGGTCGGGCTTTCCCGCATTTATTTAGGCCTGCATTATCCAACCGATTGCCTGGCAGGGTGTCTGATCGGCACGCTCGCATCTCTGGCCGCGGTAGGCCTGTGGGGGTAAAAACGCGATGAATATCTCTTCCGACGGTAAGAGAGTTCTTATTTTGTCCGAAGGCTTCGGGGCCGGCCACACGCAAGCTGCCCATGCGCTTTCGTTTACGCTCAGCCAGCGCTGTCCGGACATCCGGACACGCGTGCTGGAGCTTGGCCCCAGCCTGCATCCGACCATTGCCCCCCTCATTTTCCACGCTTACAAAAAAACGATCGTCGCCCAGCCCAAGCTGTATGGCAGGCTGTACCGGTCGCAGTACAAAAAATCGCTGAATCCGCTCGCCCAACTGGCGCTGCACCGGATTTTCTACGCGCAGACCGCGGCGCTCATCAAGCAGTGCGAGCCGCACGCGATCGTGTGCACGCATCCTTTTCCCAGTGTTGTCATATCCAGATTAAAAAGAAACGGCCTGCGAACCCCGCTGTGCACCGTAATTACCGATTACGACGCCCACGGCACTTGGGTCAGCAAGCAGGTCAACAAATACTTGGTATCGACGGTTGAAGTAAAAAACAAGCTGCTGTACCGGGGCGTCGATCCCGGACAGATCGAGATTACGGGAATTCCAGTGCATCCGAGCTTTCGCGAAACGCACGACAAGGAGCAGATCCGCGAACAATTCGGTTTGCTGAATATGCCTACGGTTCTTGTGATGGGCGGAGGCTGGGGATTGGTCGGCGGGGGCCAACTGGGCAGCTATCTGGAAGCCTGGAGAGACCGGATTCAGTTCATATTTTGCCTGGGAAATAACGAGAAGGCGCTGAACAAGCTTGCGCGGGACGCCCGGTACCGGCATCCGAACGTCCGGCTGCTCGGTTTTACCAACGAAATCGGCAAGCTGATGGAAGTCTCCGATCTGCTCGTCACGAAGCCCGGAGGCATGACGTGCGCCGAAGGTTTGGCCAAATCGATTCCGATGCTGTTCTACGATCCGATTCCAGGCCAGGAGGAGGAAAATTTGCAATATTTTACGGTGCACGGTTTCGGCGAGCCGATCCGGTCGTCCGATACGATTGAGAGCTGGATGCGCATGCTGGCGGAAAGCTATGACGAAGTAAAAGCGAGGCGGGCGCTGATCAGCCGGAAAAAGCTGCAGCATACCGCATCCGACTGCACCAACGTTATTTTGCAGCTGCTGGATTCAGGCGACGATAGTGCCGGCGCAGCCGGGAAATACGAAAAAGAGCCGTCCTATTTGGACCGCTCCTTGTTTAATTGATCGATATGCGCCTGAAGCGCCCGCTCTCCGACTACGACTTCGCAGCGGTGAATATTCATGCCCTGTCCGGCAAATTTGGTCTCGTACTCGGTCATGACATGATCCGGATGAAATCCGTCCGCATGAAGATTTAACGAGATGTTGCGCATTCTGAGCCCCATATCGGCAAAAGAGTTCAAAGAAAACTCGAACAGCAGTTGAGAATCTGTTTTTAAATGAATTTCGCCGTTATCGTTGAGAATGCGGATATACTTTTCCACGAAGCCGGGATGGGTCAGCCTTCTGCGCGCATGCTTCTTTTTCGGCCACGGATCGCTGAAATTCAAAAAAATCCGCTCAAGCTCGCCGTCACCAAAAGCTTCTTCAATCTGCTCGATATTAAAAAGCACAAGCCTCAGGTTCGGAATGCTCCGCTCTTCTTCCTCCGGGCTTATTTCATGTGCGGCTCTGGCTTTCTCGCCGGCTTTGCGGATCAACTCGTCGTACATGTCGATGCCGAGAAAATTAACGTCCGGATATTTCCGGCTCATCTCGCTGATGAAGCGGCCTTTGCCCATCCCCAATTCGGCATAAATGGGCTTGTCATTACCGAACAGCTCCGACCATTTCCCCTTGTGATCCCTGGCGTTCAACACGACCAGTTCCGTTTGGCGTTCAATATCTTCGCGAATTCCTTTTCTTCCCCGTAAACGCATCTTATGTTTGCCTCCTGACCGTATTCCGGACAAAACCGATATCGAATACAAATCATAGACGATTCACGGGAAAAAATCAAAGGAAATTATGTTTCCGGCTTTAGTGTGGCTCCCAATCCCAAACTTTATAAATGGCAGTTGATAGGCGAAAAAAACGCCCTTCCTTTTAACCGAGGAAAGGCGCTTGAAGCTGTTAAGAGTGGGTTTTATCGCGGTTGCCGCCGCGAAGTCCGGCCAGGCCGATCAGACCGACAAGTCCGAGCCAGCCCCAATCCATGCGGTTGGTCGTCGCCGTGCCGTAAGCCCGGTAGGATGTGTTGTCGTAATAGCCGGTTCCGGCGTTTTTGATGCCCGTACCCGTTGTGCTCATACGGTCCATCATGTTGTTGCCGTAGCCTTTGACCCCTGTAGTCGAATAATTATAATAATTTCCTGTGCCGGTAGGAGCGCTGTAACCCGTTCCCGTCGTTGCGTCATAATTGCTGCCCGTGTAGTAAGCCGACGGAGTCGTAGTTCCAGTGCCGGTAACGGCGCTCGTTCCATACTTACCGTCTGTGCCCAGGTAAGGCGCAGGCGACGTTGTGGCAGTGCCCGTGTAGCCGCTGGTCATGGTGCCGGTAGTTCCGGGAGTCGTGCTTGTCGTAGCTGCGTGGACACTTCCTGCGCCAAAACCAATAGCTGCGGTAAACATTACCGCCAGAGATACGGTACGGAGCTTTTTCATGTACAAACCCCTCTCAACAAGTGATGTGGTGTTGCATGATTATGTTGCTCCTTGGCGCATCTTTTTATCGGGGGACTTGCTGGAAAGCCTGGGGGTCGCTTTCGGCAGCCGTTTTCGCTACAATAAGTGAAGGAAAGGAGCACGATTTTGCGATGCATACAACCACTCAGGATACTCCTCTACTGTGGGGAGATAAACGTTTCCATACATGGAATTACGAAATGCGGGAAACTTTCGGCGAGAAAGTTTTCAAAGTCATGCTGGATGCCGGCTTTACCTGCCCGAACCGGGACGGCAAAATTGCCACGGGAGGCTGCACCTTTTGCAGCGCGCGCGGGTCGGGAGATTTTGCCGGCAGCCGCCGCGACGATCTCGTTACGCAATTCGCCAAAATTCGCGATTTGCAGCATCAAAAATGGCCTGACGCCAAATATATCGGCTATTTTCAGGCTTATACGAACACTTACGCGCCTGTGGAGGAGCTTCGGGAATATTATGAAGTGATTTTGCAGCAGCCGGGCGTCGTCGGCCTTTCCATCGCCACCAGACCGGACTGCCTGCCTGACGACGTGATCGAGTATTTGGCCGAACTCAACCAGCGCACCTATTTGTGGGTCGAAATGGGGCTGCAAACCGTTCACGAATCAACGTCAACGCTGATCAACCGCGCCCATGACACCCAATGTTACCTGGATGCGGTCGCCAAGCTGAGAAAGCACAATATCCGCACTTGTGCGCACATCATATACGGACTGCCGGGAGAAACGCACGAGATGATGCTGGAAACCGGCCGCGCCGTATCCCGGATGGATGTCCAGGGGATCAAAATTCACCTGCTCCACCTGATGCGCAAAACGCCGATGGTCAAGCAGTACGAAGCAGGACTTCTTCGCTTCCTGGAAAAAGACGAGTATGTGAAGCTCGTTGTTGACACGCTGGAAATACTGCCGCCCGAAATGATCGTGCACCGGCTGACGGGAGACGCGCCGCGCGATCTGCTGATCGGACCGATGTGGAGCCTCAAAAAATGGGAAGTGCTCAACGCCTTTGACGCCGAGCTGAAAACAAGAAACACCTGGCAGGGTAAACATTGGGACCCTTCGCGGAGGTGAGTGCCGGGACTGGGACAGGGGCGGTGGTCGACGGACCGCCGTCATGCAGCGCAACATCGCGCACTGGGAGCTGCGAGCGGTGCGACTCCGCCTGATGAAGATCCGGCTGTGGAAACGGGAGCCGGATGCAGTACAACACCGCACGATGAGAGCTGCGCTCGGTACGACCCCGCCTGATGAAGATCCGCCTGCGGGGACGGGAGCCGGTACACTGTGATCATCGGCATGCAGTGCAACAGCGCAACGAGAGCTGCGCTCGGTACGACCCCGCCTGATGAAGACCCGCCTGCGGGGACGGGAGCCGGATGCAGTACAACACCGCACGATGAGAGCTGCGCTCGGTACGACCCCGCCTGATGAACATCCGCCTGCGGGAACGGGAGCCGGACCCGGTAAGTTTTGCTGTGCGGGAGCCTAACCCGCCAAGTTTTTTTATCGAGGAGCCAACGTATGGGATTTGTTTCGGTTTTAAGTTTTGCGCACCAATTGATCGCCCAGCGGGTTCAGCCGGGTGAGACGGTCATCGACGCCACGCTTGGCAACGGGGTCGATACTTTGTATTTGGCCAAGCTGGTCGGCCCCCGCGGCAGCGTGTACGGCTTCGATGTCCAGCAGCAGGCCATCGATAATACCTCAACGCGTCTGCAAGGTGAATTGCCGGACGCTAGTTCTTTTGTCCATTTGCACTTGTGCAGCCATGAGCAGATGGAAAGTGTCGTGCCGCCCGCCAAACATGGCAAAGTCGCTGCGGTCACGTTCAACCTCGGCTACTTGCCGGGCGCCGATCCTGAAACTATAACAAAGCAGGAATCTACGATTCCTGCTTTGGAGGCTGCCCTGCGCCTTTTGCGGAAAGGCGGGATCGCCACGATCGTGCTCTACAGCGGACATGCCGGAGGCCAACAGGAAGCCAATGCAGTCGAAAGCTGGGTCAGCCGGCTTCCCCTTGCGGACGCCCAGGCGCTGCGGTACCAGATGGCGAATGCAAGCCTTCAGGCCCCCTATCTCTTGGCCGTAGAAAAAAGATAGCCTAATGCTTATAATCTAGTAGAAAGTATAAATTATAGTAAATAATAGCAGGGAGAGAGTGTAGTGAAACCATATCCGCTTCAGTTTCAACCCGAAATGAAAGAACGCGTTTGGGGCGGCAGAGCGCTTGAGAAATTCGGCTTCCGGCTTCCTGAAGGAGCGATCGGCGAAGGCTGGATGATCGGCGACCATCCCAACGGCACTACGGAAGTCATTAACGGCGAATGGGCCGGACTCGGTTTGGACGAAATCCGCGAGCAGTATGGCAGCATCCTGTTCGGCACCAAAGGATTTTCGGAAAAGAACGGGCGCTTTCCACTGCTGATCAAGCTGCTCGATTGCGAAGACGACCTGTCGGTTCAAGTGCATCCGAACGATCATTACTCGAACCTGTCTCCCGGCGAACTCGGCAAAACGGAAATGTGGTACATACTGGACGCCAAACCCGGCGCCAAAATTATTTACGGCATGAAAGACGGCGTCACCCGCGAAAGCCTGGCACAGGCTATTGAAGAAAACCGGATCCTGGACTGCCTGCAGGAAGTGCCGGTTGAGGCGGGAGATTCCTTTTATATCCCGGCCGGCACCGTTCACGCTCTGGGCGCCGGCGTGCTGGTCGCAGAGATTCAGCAGAACTCCGATACGACTTACCGGCTGTACGATTACAACCGCCCGGGACTTGACGGCAAGCCACGGGAGCTGCACATCGAAGACTCGCTCAACGTCATTGCCTACGAGGGCTCCGGCTCGACCCGGATGAAGACGGATCTGCACGAGACCGGCGTCTGGCTGACCCTCGCCCGATCCCCGTTCTTCATCGTGGAAAAAGGGCTCGTCGGCCCCCGTTGGGAGCTGCAAACCACCGCAGAAAGCTTCGTCATCCTCGTCATCGCGGAAGGTGACGGCTCTCTGGAGTGGGCCGACGGCCGTATCATCACGAAACCCGGTGACTGCTTCCTCCTGCCGGCAAACCTCGGCAGCTATGCGCTGGAAGGCAGCATGACCGTGATCCGCAGCTACTTGCCGTAAAAGCCGATTAAACCCGCAGGCTCAGAGCCTCGGGTTTCATTTTTTTGGGGCGATGGGTGTCGCGCGTCGAAGCACTCGCTGACATGGACCGTCGCTGACGTAAAGCACAAGTAACGATTGGCGGAAAACCTGCAAAAGTGCAGTTTTTTGCCACTTGATGCTCTGGCTTGCGGATAATTCCTGCAAATCTGCAGTTTTTTCCGCTAAAATTGGGGGCTCCGGCCATTCTGCCCGGGAATTCCTGCACAATTGCAGGTTTTTCCTCAAAATGAGGTGATAACTGAGAAAAAGCCTGCACTTTCGCAGGCTTTTCGTTCTGGAAGGATCTGCTTTGCATGACGGAGCCCTTGTTTGTGTGCTGGTAGCCTACCTTTTACATGCCGGAGGCCTTGTTTTGTCTGCTATCCAGTCACTTCACCGACAGCTGCGCTAATTTTAAGCCTCATCCTGCTGTGCGGCAAACTGATCAAGCCCTTTCGGCATCCATTAAGCATGGCTTGGAGAGATAAATCGTACTAATCGGAACCGCAGGAAGGAGAGAGTTTTTCGGCGGCCTCCGCCGACGCCTCGCCGGGCCGCTGCCCGCCCTCTAACGATGTTCCACATCGTTCGGGCGAGCCATCGCGGGCCCGGATGCGGGCTCCGACCGTTCCCGGCTGCCTCCGCCGACGCCTCACCGGGACGCTGCCCCGCCCTCTAACGATGTTCCACATCGTTCGGGCGAGCCGTCGCGGGCCCGGATGCGGGCTCCGACCGTTCCCGGCGACCTCCGCCGACGCCTCACCGGGACGCTGCCCCGCCCTCTAACGATGTTCCACATCGTTCGGGCGAGCCGTCGCGGGCCCGGATGCGAGCTCCGACCGTTCCCGGCGGCCTCCGTCGACGCCTCGCCAGGCCGCTGCCCCGCCCTCTAACGATGTTCCACATCGTTCGGGCGAGCCATCGCGGGCCCGGATGCGGGCTCTCCCGCCCGCTCCCACCGGCCTTTGCCACCCTCTCATCGCTCGGGTGAGCTCAAAGGCCTACCCGGGACGCAGCGCAGCGTTAGAGGAATCTAGGATTCCTCGGACAAGCTGCTTTCTTTCAAAATCACATCGTGCGCGCCGCCTTCTACGAGGCTTGTGGATGACACGAGCGTTATTCTCGCTACGCGCTGCAGTTCTTCAATGCTGGTGGCGCCGCAGTTGCACATCGTCGATTTGATTTTGCCGATCGTCTTGTCCAGATTTTCCTGCAGGCTGCCTGCATAAGGCACGTACGAGTCGACGCCTTCCTCGAACAAAAGATTGTTCTTGCCGCCCGTGTCATACCGCTGCCAGTTGCGCGCCCGGTTGGAGCCTTCGCCCCAGAACTCTTTCACGAAGTTGTTGCCGACTCTCAACTTGCGGGTCGGGCTCTCATCGAATCGGGCGAAGTAGCGGCCCATCATGACAAAATCCGCGCCCATCGCCAAAGCGAGCGTAATATGGTAGTCGTGAACAATACCACCATCCGAACAGATCGGCACGTAAACGCCGGTATCTTTGAAGTATTGATCCCTCGCCTCGACCACTTCCATCAGCGCCGAAGCTTGGCCGCGCCCGATGCCTTTTTGCTCCCGGGTAATGCAGATGGAGCCGCCGCCGATCCCCACTTTCACGAAGTCCGCCCCGGACTCGACCAGATACAGGAAGCCTTCCCGGTCAACTACGTTGCCGGCCCCGATTTTCACGTCGAAGTTCGCTTTCACATACTGAACCGTCTCGCGCTGCCATTCGCTGTAACCGTCCGAGGAGTCGATGACGAGAATGTCCACTCCCGCTTCGACGAGCGCCGGAACACGTTCCATATAGTCTTTTGTATTGATGCCGGCGCCGACAATATAGCTTTTGTTATCGTCCAGCAGCTCCAGCGGATTTTCTTTATGAGCGTCGTAATCTTTGCGGAAAACGAGATAGTCCAGATTCTGGCGCTCGTCCACGATCGGCAAGCAGTTCAGCTTGTGCTCCCAGATCAGATCGTTCGCTTCCGGCAGCGTGATCCCGGATTTGCCGTAGATCAAAGACGAAAACGGCGTCATAAATTCACTGATCGGCTTCGCCAGCGAATCGCGGCTAATCCGGTAATCGCGGCTTGTAACGATGCCGAGCAGCTTGCCTCTGGCCGTTCCGTCTTCCGTAATCGCAACCGTGGAATGTCCCGTCTTCTCTTTCAAATCCAGCACGTCTTTGAGCGTATGTGCGGGGGTCAAGTTGGAGCGGCTGATGACGAAGCCCGCCTTGTACCCTTTCACTTTCCGGATCATTTCCGCCTCTTCCTCAATCGACTGCGAGCCGAAAACAAAAGAGATGCCTCCGCACCGCGCCAAAGCAATCGCCATGCCATGGTCCGACACGGCCTGCATGACGGCGGACGAGAACGGAATGTTCAGCGAAATCGCCGGTTCCTCGCCTTTGTTGAATTTCACGAGCGGTGTTTTCAAACGAACATTTGCCGGTGTACATTCTTTTGTCGTCAGATTGGGAATCAGCAAAAACTCGCTGAACGTGCGGGACGGTTCCAGGTAATACGTGGCCACTTCACTCATTCCTCCTTCAAATTTCACGTTTTTTCGCGGGTAAATTTTTTCAATCTTATCACTGAACCTCTACCGAGGTCAATGACTAATTTTGCACAAAAAATGAAAGCGCATTTTCCTGGCAGCGGGCCGGCTGAAAATGCGCTTCGCCCCGCTGCTGCGCGCTTTCGCAGCAGCAAAAAAGCTTCGCTCCCCCAAAGGGATAGCAAAGCTTTCGCACTACACCGCCGCCGCCCTGTCGAGCGGCAGCGTGTAAAAGCCGGCCGGCTGCTGAGCATCCGGCGGAAAATGCACGATGAGCAGCTGCTTGCTGCTCCTGTCCATCGTCCCGTTTTGCAGGTACAGCTGCAAATCGAACGGCAGCACCTCCAGCATGACATGCTTGTGGAGGTCTTTTTCACTGATGTTCAGGCTGCGGAAGCCGCCTGCCACAAGTTCCGGCTGCTCGGCGAGCAGCTTCAGGTACGCCGACTGCTCCTGCTTGTCGAGCGTAAAATCCCACCAAATTTTGCGCGGCCTATATTTATGTCCCAGGAAATAATCGAGCTTCATGAATCCCTCGATGATCTCCATCTGCCCCGTGCCCCGGAACAGCAAAAAATCTCTCAAGCGGGTAAACAAATCTTCCAGCTGATGCCCGATCTTTTGCCAGCCGCGCCCTTCCCAGTAATCGCCGAACTCCTGAAAAAAATCGAACGCCGATGTGAATTCGTTCGCAATTAAATAGTTGACGGTATGATCCATCCGGTGTGCGTTCCAGTATTTTTCCAGCACATCCTCCACCCGTTTGATGCGAATCAAATCGGTGAACGGCAAAATGTCGTTGCCCAGAATCTCATAAGGGGAGTGATCCATGTATACGTATCCGTACTTGTCCGCGTCGGCCCGCATGCCGGTGCCGCGCAGCATTTTCAAAAATCCGAGCTGCAGCTCTTCCGGCCCCAGAGCGAACACGTCATTGAACGTTTTGCGGAACGAATGGTAGTCCTCCTCGGGAAGCCCGGCGATCAAGTCGAGATGCTGGTCGATTTTGCCGCTTTCCTTGATTTTCGTTACGGTGCGCGTCAGTTTGGAAAAGTTTTGCCTGCGCTGCACAAGCTCGTTGGTCGCATCATTCGTCGACTGGACGCCGATCTCGAAGCGGAATGTGCCCGGCGGCGCATGCTCCGCCAAATAATCGAGCACTTCGGGACGCATAATGTCCGCCGTGATCTCAAACTGGAACACTGTTCCGCGGTGGTTGGCGATCAGGAAATCGAAAATTTCCATCGCATAATCGCGCTTGATGTTAAAGGTGCGGTCGACAAACTTGATCAGCTTCGCGCCGGAGTCGATCAAGTACAAAATGTCCCTTTTCGTCCGCTCTATATCGAAATAACGCACGCCCACCTCGATGCTGGAGAGGCAAAATTGGCACGAAAACGGGCAGCCCCGGCTCGTCTCAAAATAAACGACCCGATTCGGCAAATTCGGGATATCCTCGGTAAAACGGTGCGGCGACGGAATATCGTCCAGCTTCAGCTTAGGTCTGCCGGGCATCAGGACGATTTCTTCCCCTTTGCGGTAGGCGAGCCCGTATACAAAGTGGTATTTGCGCGTTGTCGATATTTCCTGAAGCAGCTGGTGCAGCGTCTCTTCCCCTTCTCCCATCACAATAAAATCGACTTCAGGGATGCGCTTCATCCAATACTCGGTGTCGTAAGAAACTTCGGGTCCGCCTAGAACGATGATCAGATCGGGTCTGATTTTTTTGATCATGCCGATGACCTGAATCGTCTCTTCGATATTCCAGATATAACAGGAAAAGCCCAGCACATCCGGCGCCTTTTGGTACAGGTCGGAGACGATGTTCATCGCTGGGTCTTTAATCGTATATTCGACTATGTCCACATCAAAATCTTTCTCGCAAAACGCTTTCAGGTAGCGCAGCGCCAGAGAGGTGTGGATGAACTTCGCATTCAGCGTGGAAACAATGACTTTCATCTTGGGAAACCTCGTTCTTTATTCGTTAGTAGTCCTACTTATTTTACACGAAAAACGAGGAAATACAAAGGCTACAGCACCATGTCATCGTCCAGGTGAGGCGCTTCATAAGGGATGTACAGCGGCGACGCCGCTTGGATCTCTTGTTTCCAGCGTTCCGCCTGCGAATAAAGCTGTTCCTCCACTTCCCTGATTTTCATCTGCAGCATGCCGGCATCCTGGGGCTCGCCCAGCAGCGCTTTTTGCAGCGAGAGCCGTTCTTCAAACCATTGAGTCAACTGATACAGCAGCATAAGTTCCACCTTTTCACAAATAGACTGTTAGCCGCTAGTATGCCCCAAGACCGGGGGATGACATACGAAAAGGGGAAGAACAAACTGCTTTTTTTGGATAAACTTGTAGTTTTATAGATGAATATGGTATGAATTAGAAGACCGATCGTCGTTTCGGTATTACGAAATGGGAGGCTTTGAATGAAAGGTATCGTTTTCAGAGAGTATTGGGCACTTGTAAAAGGTTTTAAATCCATCATTATTGTCTTGTTTATTTTGGGCGTTTCCCTGTGGTCGGCGCGTTTTATCGCCAGCAGTCCGATCCCTTTAAGCGAAGACGCGAACCCGGACAAAGCCGCATTAGCCGGGCTTACGCTTGTTTTGCTGCTGCTCGGGGCCATATTCGTTTATACCTTGTCACATGACATCGTAAACCGGGATATCGAGCTTCAGCGAATGAGATTGCTTATTACCAAAACGTCGCGGCGAAACGTGATCATCGGCAAATTCGCCGCGGTCTGGCTGTTCTGGGCAACCGTCACGCTCGTCGCTTTTATCGGCATTTCATTGATTACAAAAACGTTCGTTATCGCCGATCTGCTCAAATTATGGGTATTTCTTGCTTATCATGCCAGCGCTGCCGTTATGATTTCAACATGTCTGCGCAACCATACCTACACGGTCATTCTAGGCGTCCTGCTGGGAATCGCCATGCCGATTCTGGGCGTCTGGAGCGCGTTCGCGGCATCCGCTTCCGCACAAGTCGTCCGCTACATTCTGCCCTATTATCCCATGACGAGCAAACCCGAGCTTCTGATCGTGAGCGGCATTGAAATCGGGGTCATGCTGGCCGTTTCTATTCTTCTTTTTAACCGAAAGGAACTGTAAAATGGATGTTTTGAAAGTAACCGATTTGTCGAAAGCGTATAGAAGCAAAAAAGTTGTCGATAACGTCACCTTTGAATTGAAGGCCGGCGAAATATTCGGATTTCTGGGAAGAAACGGCGCAGGCAAAAGCACGACCATCAACATGCTGACAGGCATTCTGCCTCCGACTTCCGGCACTATCGAAATTCTTGGTACGCCTTACAACAGCCTGAACCGGATCAAATCGCGCATCGGCGTGCTTCCGGACAACAGCAATTACTATAACGATATGACCGCTTTGCAGCACATGGTGTTTTTTTCCAGAGTGAAGAAGACTTCGCCCGACAAAAAGGAACTGGTTCAGTTGCTGGAAAACGTCGGCTTGGGAGCGGACATCGGCAAAAAAGCAAGCCAATTCTCATTGGGCATGAAAAAGAAGCTCGGCATCGCCCAGGCTTTGATCGGCTCCCCCGAACTGGTGTTTTTGGATGAGCCGACCTCGACGCTCGACATCGAATCGTCGCTGCTCATACGGGATTTGATTGTCAAGCTGGCAGCGGGCGGAGTTACCATATTTATGACCTCGCACAACCTGGATGAAGTCGAGAAAATATGTGACCGCATCGCCATTTTGCACCAAGGGACAATTGAAAAATTGGGAACGATGAGCGAACTGCGCGAAGCGCATTCGGACGAGATCAAGCTGAAGGTAAGCTGCGGAAGCGGCAGGCCGGATTCGGTGCGGCAGTGGTTGGAAAGCCTGGGGCCAAGAGTGCAAGTGACGCAAGCCGACGAGTCGTTCGTACACCTGGTAGCCGGAGATCAAGAAGATATTCCGTATGTGGTGGAGACAGCTGTACATCACGGCGTAAAAATTTACGGCCTCGAAGTAGAACAAACTTCCCTCGAAAAAATATTCATGGACCATCATTAAGGAGCTCGCATTGCCGCCGGGGCAGACGCTCATAGGAGGGACGGGGCTGGGCTGGCTGGGCAGCCGCTCGTGATGCGGAACGGACCAATCAGCCGCTCGTGGTATGGATGGGGGCCGGGCAACCGTTCGTGATGCGGATCGGACCAATCAGCCGCTCGTGGTGTGGATGGGGGCCGGGCAACCGTTCGTGGTGCGCATCGGACCAATCAGCCGCTCGTGGTGTGGATGGGGGCCAGGCAACCGTTCGTGGTGCGCATCGGACCAATCAGCCGCTCGTAGTGTGGATGGGGGCCGGGCAACCGTTCGTGGTGCGCATCGGACCAATCAGCCGCTCGTGGTGTGGATGGGGGCCGGATAGCCCGTAAAACTGCAGCTCCCAGCACAAAAGCCTGCAAAAGTGCAGGCTTTTTCTCTGATAAAGGTTCGTTTGGAGGAAAAGCCTGCGATTGTGCAGGAATTATTGATTAAAGTGGGTCTGAGCTTAAATTTAAGTCAAAAAAACTGCAGATTTGCAGGAATTCTTCGGGGCAAGCGTTTTACGGAGAAAAAAGATGCACTTTTGCAGGCTTTTGAGCGTTGTCAGCACTTACTGCCTTGTCAGCGTTGCCAGAATTGCCAGCATTTCTAGCATTTTCAGCATTGCCTGCATTGCCAACACCTTGCCTTGATTGCCAGCGTCCCCAACCTTACCAGAGTTACCAGTCTTGCCAGCATTATCAGCATTACTTGCATTACTTGCATTACTTGCATTACCTGCATTACCTGCATTACCTGCATTACCTGCATTACCAGCATTACCAGTATTACCAGTATTACCAACCTTACCTGCATTGCCAACTTTACTAGCCTTGCCAACCTTACTAGCACTACCTACATTACCAGCCCAGTCAACGCACCATTGCGAACCTTGCCAATGGCGCGCTGGCTCCTGCCGGGGCTGGCGAGTTTTTCGGCAGTCTCAAAACCCGCAAAAACTCTACGTCCCCAGGATCGGTCGACCTGCTGCAGCAATGATTTTGAGACCGTCGAATAAACGCTTCCAGCTTCGCGTTTTTATTCCCAGAAAATGTGCTTCGCGCCCTTCAACCTCGCCAGGCCTTCCACGAAATAGTAGTCGCCATAGATCAGGGGCACATCGATGTTCTTCCCTTCCGGATAATGGCTCGTACCGTGCAGGATCAAGCCCTCTTCATTCGGGTCGTTCCAAGCCCCGTAATTTGTATACAGCGATTCGAGGATGCGCGTCCCCGCTTCCCGGTACGTCTGCGATTCCGCAGCCGTTACCTTATCCGCGAGCAGCAGCAAACCGCTTGCCGCGCACGCACCTGCGGAGGAATCGCGGTACTTCGTGATCTCCGGCGGCAGCCTGAAATCCCAGTAAGGCACACGGTCTTCGGGCAGCTGGGCGATGAAGAAGTGGGCCACCCGTTTGGCGGCCGCGAGAAAAGCTTCCTTGCCGGTATGGTGATAGCACAGCGTCAAGCCGTAAATCGCCCATGCCGTACCGCGCGACCACGCCGATTCCGGCGCAAAGCCCTGGCCTCCCAGCCCCTCGATGCGCTCTCCCGTCGCAGGATCGAACCGCACGATGTGATAGACCGAGCCGTCAGGCCGGATAAAATGCTCCAGCACCGTCTCCATATGTGCCTCGGCAATATGGCGGTAGCGGGGATCGCCGCTTTCGCGCGAAGCCCAAAACAGCAGCGGCATGTTCATGCAGCAGTCGATAATGGCCAGTCCCGCATTGTCCTCGCCTTCGCTCCACGGATTCCACGCCCGGATATAGCGGCCCCGGATATTGAAGCGCGCAGCCAAAAAATTGGCCGCGATAAACGCTCTGCGCCTGGACTCCGCGGACTGCGTCAGCTTGCAGCTCGCTACGCTCGTCAACGTCCACATGAAGCCGAGATCGTGGTCAAGCCGGTAAAAGTCGTGGAACACCTGATCCAGGCTTGCTTCGCACTGCTCCGCCAAAGCGCGCAGCGATTCGTCGCCGCCATTATCGTAAAGCAGCCACAGCATCCCCGGCCAAAATCCGGCCGTCCACCAATGCGCAGGCTCCAGCGTGTAGCTTCCGCCGTTGCTGGCATGCGGGAACCCGGCGCCGATCCGCCGGCTCGTGCGCAGCGTTTTTGCCATCGTCTGCTCCCATGCTTCATCCAACCAATTTACCATACTTCATCACCTGCTCCTTTTTCGAAAAAAATCCGGCAGAGCAAGACGCTTCTGAAGCGCCCCCACCCCGGTTGAAACGCTTAAATAAATTCGAAATGCAAAACAACTTTATTGACAAGCCCCGGGTCCTTGACGGCAAAATCCACCGTATACCAAGGGGTCTCGACTCCAAAATGATTGCTGTACACATGGCTCTCAATGTTCGGCGCAACCGCTGCTCGATCATAGCGGATCAAAAGCTTGCGGCGGCTCTCCCCGCCGCCCGCTATGACGATGCTGCCGTCGTCCGACGGCTGAGGCCGCGTCCGCGTCACGACGCGCTCCACGATGCTCTCCGGCGCTTCGGTAAACACGTAGGCGTCCTCGACAACGAGGTGCGGAAGCCGCCCGTTTTTGTGCCAGGCGAAGCGCCTCTTGAGCTCCTGCAGCTGCGGAACAGGGTACGCTTGCGCGATGTCGAGCTCCAGCTCGCTGATGTGTTCCCCAGCGGATACGCGAACGACCTGCGCGGCGAACTGTTTCCCCGCCGCCTGAAAGCGGCCGTTTATAATCGGAACGGAATGCCCCTGCGACCCGTTGCATGCATAGCTGTACCGCTCCGCCCCGAAATAGTCCGCCGTATATTCGCCGCTTCCCAAGTCGGAAACGAACGACTCGCCGTCGCAGGCCACGATGAACTGCCCGATATCGTTATGATTATGAGGCTCGTCGTTATGCCCGCCCTTGGCGGCAAATCCGAAGCGGCCGTCTGCGGCAACGTGCCTGGATACGAGCCACTGTGCGTTGTCCAAATAATAATCGGCGGCCTCCCACATAGCGGCGTCAGTGTTCGGGTCTGCCCACAGAAGATTGCGCAGCGCCGGCGCAAAACGGGCGCAATGATCCTCGGTATATGAGGCCCGAAGCGCTGTGGGAGCCGCAGCCATATCGGGATATATGCGCGCCAAATAATGGGTAAGCCCGATATGTACCCGGGCATGCTCAAGGGAATCCGAGAAATTCGCGGTCAAATCGTCCGTGAGATAACATTTTTGCTGAAAAAGCGCGATCCGATGCACCTTTTCGTGCTCGAACAAGTCCAGCTTGCCCTGCGTTCGCTTCTTCAGGAGATCTGCAAAATAAACGAAATAACCGAACCCATAATTCCAATAGCCCAGACCTTCCTGGCAAGCCCCGTCTTCCCCGAAGCCCCGCAGGTAACACTCCATGCTGCCTATCGCTTTGGTCACAATATCGCTCACGTCGCCTGATCGTTCCAGCAAAAGCAGCGCCGCAGCGCCGATCGAGCCTGCACAGACAGCCGCCCAGTTGTGCTCCGCCGTTTCCCAATGGTATGGCCCGTGCGCCAAATAAGGCTTGAACAGGCGATGCACGATTTCCTCCCGCATGCGGCTGCGCAGCAGCGCCGGCAGCGTCTCGCCCGCCAAGCTCAAAATCTCGCTCAAAGCGAAGCCCGTCTCGGCGGCAAACAAATCGATCTGCGTGTGCGTCTGCTTGCGCCCCCACGCCTCCTCATCCAGCGAAAAGGCAAGCTCGCCGTCCGTCTCCAGCGTCCCCTTCAGGTGGGCCGGCAGGCACCACGTATACTCGCCACAGACCGACCAGATTACGTCGTGCAGCGCTTCGCGGTACGCCTCATTCCCGGGCTCCAGAAGCGAGAGCAGGGCGAATGTGGTCAACCTTCTTCTTTTCTCAAAATAAATCTGCTCGAACTCCAGCCGCTTCCCGCTCCGCTCAAACTGCGCGAATACGGCGTAGGACGGCTCGCGGAGCGGCTCTCGGAGCAGCCTTGCCCCTTCGTCCCTGATCTCCGCCACCTGGGCTTCATAGTAAGGCGAAGCGTTAGCCTTACGCCAAAACTCCGCGCCCTCCGGGTACAAAATCCGGGAATCTGCGGGAGCCAGATCCCGCAAACCGTCCTGAATATGCTGCGATTGCAAAAGCATCGTTTCCTCCTCTTGGCCCGCCGCCGCCAATTTATCCTCTGTATTCCAGCGGCGTTACGCCTGCGTGAGTTTTAAAAATTTTAATAAAATAGCTCTGGTTATCGTAGCCGAGCATTTCGCAAATTTTGCCCACCGGATGAGCCGTCTGATCGAGCAGTTCCTTGGCTCTCTCCATTTTCATCCGGGTAATGTATTCGATGAAGTTCTCGCCCGTTTCCTTTTTGAACAACCGGCTGAAATAGCTGGGGTTCAGGAACAGATGCTCGGCAACCTCTTCCAGGCCGATCCGCTTGTCCAGATGCAGCGACACATATTTGCACGCTTCCATCACTTCCGCGCGGAGCCCGCCCCCTGCACCCTTTCCGGCCAGGGCGACGACGGCTTGCAGGTGGTCGACCAGCCACTGCTTCAGCTCGGACAAGGAATCGATGTCGACGATTTCCTTATGAAGCGTATCCGCGGAGAAAGAGGAGCGCGTAAATTGAAGCGACTGCAGCTTCAGCTTGAGATCGAGGATCAGCTTCAGCATCCAGTCCTTCACCGTTTCGGGCGCGTAGCCCCCCTGGCGCATAACGGTGATCCAGCCCTCGACCGCGCTCTGCACGTCTCCGGATTTTTTGCCGATCAGCAGCTCCCGCAGTTCCGTATTCGCCCGGTCATAATGGGCAAAAAGATCCTGCTTGAGATCGGCGGCCGGACCGGGACCCTTGCGGACAATGGCGCCGGGTTCCAAATAAAACCGCTGGGCATCGCTTTCCAGCAGCAGCCGGAGGCTCTGCTTCAGCTCCGCGGGATGCAGGCAGCTCTCGCCGAGCACGAAGCTCATCTGCAGCTTGAGCGCTCTTTTGAGCGCGGCCTGCACCGTTCTAAGGCCGGTTGTGATTTGCTCGTACATGCTGACTTTCAAATCGGGACGGTAGGCGAACAACAGAATGGATTCTTTGGCGCCGTAGCCGGCATGCACACTGTGCAGTTCCAGGCCCGACAGCACTTCCTCCAGCACATTGCCGACCGCAAAGCGCAGCGTCTGAACCGACAGGAACCGCTGCTTCGCCTGCCGGTAGCCTTCGATAAAGCCGATTGCGGCGATGCAGGCAGTCCCTTCTTCGAAGAGTCCGTAAGCGTTCGCTTCTTTTCTCCATTCGCCCGGAGACAGCAGCGGTTGATGAATAAAATTTTTGAGCCACTGTTCCTTGCGCAATTCTTTCGTTTCGTCAACGATATGTTTCAGTCTCGACTGCTGGCCGCTCAGCCGGTTCTCCAGATCGAGGCTGTCTTTGAACTGCGCAAGCAGCCGCTCCAGATCGGCCGGATTCAGGGCGTCTTTCAGCAAATATTCCTGAACGTTCATACGCATCGCCTGCTGGGCGAACTGAAACTCGCTGTGGCACGAAAGAATCGCGACCCGCACGTTCGCTTTGCGCTGCTTCAATAGCCCGATCAGCTCCAGACCGTCCATCTTCGGCATGCCGATATCGGTAATGACGATGTCCGGCATCTCCCGCTGCGCCTGTTCCCAGGCGTGAAGCCCGTTATCGTGCGCGCCGATCAGACGAAGGCCGAGCGCTTCCCAATGAATAGCTTCGGAGAGAAGCTCGATCACAGGGTAATCGTCGTCAACCAGCATCACGTTGTACATCCCCTGCCGCCTCCCTGTATGGAATAAACATCTCAATGCACGTGCCTTTCCCCAGCTCGCTGATGACTTCCAGGCGGAATTCGTCGCCAAAGGTCATCTTCATCCGCTCGTAGACGTTGGGCAGTCCGATTCCCGAAAAGCCGCCGCCCGCTCTCTCTTCGGACGAAGCGGCTGCCGCCGACACGATTTTTAATCGCAACGCCGCAAGCTGTCCCGGGCTCATCCCGGTTCCGTCGTCTCTTACGGCCAGTATCAGCCCCGCTTGCTCCTCGCGGGCTTCGATCGCAATCGTGCCCGCACTTCGGTTCAGCCCGTGAATGAGAGCATTCTCGATAACCGGCTGCAGGAAAAATCGCGGCACCTCGATCAAAAAAGCTTGCGGCGTCAGGTCAAAATGCAGCTCCAGCCGCGCCTCCTCTTTTTGGCGCATATTCATAAGACTAACATAGCTGCCGATAAGGTCAATCTCTTCATGCAAAGCAATGACATCCTTATCCGGGCTGACCGTCATCCGCAAAAGCTTGGACAGCGAGCCGATCATTTGCGCGCTTTCCTCGTCTCCCCGCCTCATCACCTTCATGCGAATGGAATTGAGCACATTGAACAGAAAGTGCGGGTTGATTTGCGCCTGCAGCATAGCCAGCTCCGCTTTGCGTTTGCGGGAATGCGTTTCGGACACTTCGTCAATCATCTCGCCTATTTTATCCAGCATCTGATCGAAGGAGTAGCCGAGCCGGCCGACTTCATCCTGCCCGCGAATGCCGGTGCGGATCGTCAGATTGCCCCGCTGCACTTTGGCGGCCACGCGCCCCAGCCGCACCAGCGGCTTCGTAAATGTGCTCAGCAAATAAAGCAGCAGCATTAATATAATAAAGAAAAATATCGATTGAAAGATCATCACTTTCGTGAAAATCGAGCTTATGTTGACAATCGCCTTCCGGTAAGGCTGCAAGGACACCAGATGCCAGTTCATCGGCGAAAGCTTCTGTTCCGTGACGATATAGTTCTCCCCCCGGATCGGCACGATGTTCGAGCTCTTCTCGTTCTCGCCGAGTCCGGAATATGCGAACGGTTGGCCGATTTGGCCCGAATCCGGATGCGAGACGATATGATTCGCACCGTCTACGATCATCAGCTCCTCGCCCCCCGCGAGACGGTTAAAAATGTCATGAAGCTGGCTTTCCATCACTGTGACGATAACATATCCTAATACTTGCTGGTTATCCTTGCGCAGCGTGCGGATCATGGAAATTTGGTACGGGCTTGTTTTCTGTTCCGTCTGAAAGACGGTCGGCGTCGGCCCCGTCCAGTACGACTGGATTCCCTGCAAATGCTCGACCTCGGGAAACCAGCTTTCTTTGCGGAAATTCAAAGGATTGTACTCCGTAAGCGAATAGCTTGTAAAATAAGTCCCGTCGGCAAGCAAAATCGTCACGTAAAAACGGTCGGTCCAATTCGACAAATTTTGCACCTGTTCCAGAATGCGGTTCGCCTCCCGAAACCTAAGGTACGTATCTTCACTCGTATTAGAAACGCCTTCATTTGGAAAAAGCTTAAAATAAGTGTTAAACTCCGTGTTCAATTGCACGTAATTGGCGATATAAATCATATTTCTGATCAAATTCGTCACTAATCCGTTGACTAACTGCAAAGACTCCTGGGAGTTGGATACCGCCTGCTTCTTCACGGCGTCCTGCGTCCAGTAATTGTAAATATACAGCGAACAGGCTGCCGGAAGCAAAATGCACAATATAGACGCCAACATCAGCTTATAACGCATGGAACGGAACGTGAACAGCTCTCGGATGCGGTTCCACATGCCTAAGCAGGCCTCCCCTCGCCAAATAGAAAAAGGGGCAGTTTCAGGCCGCCCCGTATAACTATCATTATATCAAACTATTTTTTGTTTGCGGCAATAATCTGATTGGTGCGGTCCTGGGAGTTTTTCACCGTCGTATCGATATCCTGCTTGTTGAAAATGAGCTTCTCGAACTCTTCGTTCAGCGCTTTGAACACTTCCGCCTGGTAGGACGCCGCCGGTACGAGCTGCGACGCTTTGGACGCCGACAGTGTGGCGATAAGAGACGCCTTATCGACTTTTTCCGGGTTTTTCGTGCCGCTTACGATCGTATCGATCAGCTTGCTGAGATCTTCCGACTTCACTTTGCTCCAGGCCGGAACGTTTTTGCCCTGCACGATTTGACCTTCCGTCGTGTACCAGCGCACGAACTTGTACGCTTCTTCCTTATGCTTGGAGCTTGCGGCTACGGACACGAAATCCGTCGTAACCGGCGTGTAGCCGTTCGGATCGCCTGTGCTATTTTTCGGGAACGGGGCGACGGCGATGTTGAAATTAAGCGGAACTTGCTCGGTGCCGCCGATTTCCGTATTCATCCAGCTTCCGATGACGAGCATGCTGACGTTCTGGTTAAACAGCTGTGTCCGGTAAGCCAACTTCTGCGAAATCATGTCCGCATAAGGAACGGCCGATTTGTCCTCCTTCTCCATCTTCACGCGAAGTTCCAGCGTCTTCTTGAAGTTCGGGCTGTCCAGGTTCGATGTGCCGTCCGCTTTCAAAATATCCGAATCTTTAGGCTGATTTTCCATATAAAGCTTGAGATATTCCAGCCAGCCGCCGTTTTGAGGGCCGTGGAAGTAAGTGCCGTAACGTTTTGTGGCTCCTTCGCCCTTGGTCAGCTTTTTCGCATAGTCGGCAAAATCGTCCCAGGTCCAATCCGTCGGAACCTTCAGGCCGGCCTCATCGAGGTGATTTTTGTTCAGCAGCACATACCATGGATTGAACTTACCCGGAAGCGCATACACTTTGCCGTTCAGATGCGTATCCACTTTGTACTCCTCTTCTTCCTTGAAGCCGTCCTTGGCGATGTAATCGTCAAGCGGCGCCGCCATGCCGAGTGCTACGCGCTGCGCATATCCCGCCGGGTCGCTGAACATGAGAATATCCATCGTTTCTCCGGAGGCTGCGGCCAGATCGAGTTTTTTCATCGATTCCTGGGTGTCGCCTTTTTCGCTCAGCGGTACAAGCTCTATTTTCGTGCCCGGGTTTTTCTCTTCGTAAGCGGCCAGCGTCTTTTTCCAGTTGTAAGCGGCTTCCGTGCCGAACACGAACATCCGCAGATTGACCGAATCTCCCGCTTTCGCAGTCGATTGCGCCGTTCCCGCCCCCGGCGAAGCCGTGCCGCCGCCACCGTTCGAGCTGCTGCACCCGGCCACAAGGCTTAACACGAGACCCGATGCGACAAGCCCGGTCCACAAATTCTTTTTCATAGAAACCCTCCTCGAAGTTGATTGCTCTTTTTACAATCCAAATTATATAAGGTCGCAACCCGGTTCTCATGATCGTAAATTTACTTTTTCCAAAATATTTTGACTTCTTTAGCCTTTTACCCCGCCGACGGCAATGCCTTCGATCACGCTCTTTTGGCCGATGATAAATATAAGAATGAGCGGAAATATCGCGGAAACGGTCCCCGCCATAATCAGGGAATAAAACTCCCCGCTCAGCGAAGTAAACTTGGCCATGGCGAGTTGAAGCGTGAACAGCTTGTCGCTGCGCAAAAAAATGAGCGGATTTTGGTAATCGTTCCACGTCCATATGAACCGCAAAATGGCGTAAGTCGCGACAGCAGGCTTGACAAGCGGCAAAGCGATCGCATAAAAAATGGTAAAGTGTCCGGCTCCGTCTATTTTCGCCGATTCAATATAGTCGTTATGCAAGCCCATAAAAAACTGCCGCAGCATGAACGTGCCGAGTACGCTGAAACTGCCCAGCGCGATCAAACCGGCATGGCTGTCAAAGAGGCCGATCGCACGGTACAAAATAAACTGCGGCACCAGCACCGCTTGCGTCGGAATCATATACGTCATCAGCACGATCAGGAACAGCCACTTGCCCGCTTTAAATTGCACTTTGGAAAACCCGTAGGCGGCCAGAGCGGATACGGCGCAGGAGATGAACGTCGTTATCACGCTGACTTTGATCGAATTCCAGTAGTATAAGTAAAAAGGAATTTTGCCGAGCCATACTTCCTTATAATTTTCGATAGCGCGCCACTCGTGGGGAATCCACTGGATCGGGTATGTAAACACTTCCGATTCCAGTTTAAACGACGTGACGATCATCCAAAAAAACGGCAGCAGGAACAGGACGCTCCCCGCGAACATAATCAGCGTAATCAGCGATTTGCGGAAGCGGTAAAGCACAAGTTGATTCATGGCGGTTCTCCTTCCAGAGCGAATGCGAATCCATTAGTAGTTGACCCATTTCTTTTGTCCGATCCACTGCGCTACCGTAATCAGCAAAACGAACGCGAGCAGCATCGTCGCCATGGATGAGGCATACCCGATTTTCAGATTAACGAACGCCGTATCGTACAAATACCAGACGATGAGGGATGTGGAGCCGATAGGCCCGCCCTGCGTCATAACCGCAATGATATCGAACACCTTGAAGGTCGAAATAATACCCGTCACCAGCAGGAAAAACGATGTCGGAGACAGCATCGGCAGCGTAATTTTGACAAATTGGGTCCACCCGCTCGCTCCGTCGATATCGGCGGCCTCGTACAAATCTTTCGGAATCGACTGCAAGCCTGCAATGTAAATAATCATATTAAACCCGATTGAAACCCAAACGTAAATCATCATGATCGAAATAAGCGCAAAGTTCGGGTCCGCAATCCATTTGGGCGGTTCGCTGATTCCCATCGCCTTCAGAAACTCGTTGATCGGCCCGTAAGAAGGCTGAAAAAGCACCTGCCAGACGGTAGCCACCGCTACGATACTGGAAACGTAAGGCATGAAATACGCTATTTTAAAGTAGCTTTTCAGGTAGACGTGACGATCGATCACAATCGCAAGTATTAATGAAATGATCAAGTAAGCGGGAACGGACAGCAAAAATAAGACGTTGTTCCGCACGGACCTGAGAAACATCGAGTCGTGAAACAGCTTATCAAAATTGGCAAATCCCGTCCATTTGATGCCGTTCCAGCCGGCCACAAAGTTCCAATCGGCAAAGCTCAGAATCAGCGTCGCAATGATGGGCAGCAGCACCAGTACCGTCACACCCAAAAGCATCGGACTTACGAATAAAAATCCGGCGAGCGTTTCCCCTTTCGCCAGCGAGCGCCTCCGTTTGCGAGAAGAAGACTGTACAGGCAGTGTTGCAGCTTGTTGTTCCATTATTCTTTCACCTCGTCTAGTTAAGGAGTTGCTCTCATTATAAGAAAAAAAAAGCGCCCGCAATGACGGTATTTTGATCAAAAGCGATACTTTTTTGACATGTTCGCCACTCCGGTTCGTACCCGTGAGGGCTGACCGACCGCCTTGCAGTTCCGCAACGCGCAACATTCCCCTCCCTGCTTGTAAACAATTTTCCTGCGGGACTTGGGCTTGACAAGTATCCGCGGGGGCGGGATGTTTTTTTCCCGGTCCGAACGTGATATATTGAATGAAAACTTACTGTAACGCGAGGCGAGAACAGATCGTGAAGACATATAAAGGAAACGAACCGCGCGGGCCCAAGTCCGGCAAGCCGGATAGCCGTACGGGAGCAAGGCCGGAACCGGGTCGCGGGTCAAACTCAGGCCCGGACGCAAGCCGCGTTAACGGCAAAAAAAACGGAAATGTCACGCTCAGGAGCGGTAAAAGTACGGCTGTGGATGTGAGCAGCCGTACCTCGGCACAGGATGTGCAGATCGGCGACTTGCTCGTCGTGACGATCAAGCGGATCGGGATCAATGGCGAAGGGGTCGGCTACTTTAAGCGCAAAGCGGTTTTCGTACCGGGGGCGCTGCCGGATGAGGTCGTCAAAGCGAAGGTCGTGAGAGTCGAGCCCGGGTTTATTCAAGCTTCCCTGCAAGAGCTGGAAAAATGCTCGCCCGAGCGCATCGCCCCGCCCTGCCCGGTCTATGAGGAATGCGGCGGCTGCCAGCTCCAGCATTTGAGCTATGAAGGCCAGCTGCGCGCCAAAGAGGAGATGATCCGCGAAGCTTTCGAGCGGTACACCGGCATCGGCTCGCTTCCGCTGCGCCCCATTCTCGGCATGGACGAGCCCTGGGGGTACCGCAACAAAGCGCAGCTGCAGGTCGGCCGCCAGAACGGCCGGCTCGTTACCGGACTGTACGCGGCGGGCTCGCACCGTCTCGTGGACATAACCGGCTGCCCGATTCAGCACCCGGTTATCAATCGCGTCGTAGAGACGGTCAGCCGGATTGCCGCCGAGCTGCACATCCCCGTCTACGATGAAAGAAAGCGCACCGGTGTGCTGCGCACGATTGTCGCCCGGGTCGGGCTGCAATCGCAGACGGTGCAGGTGACGCTCATAACGGCAGTCAAAGAGCTGCCGCAGCGGGAGCAACTGGTGCGCCGTGTCCGGGAGCGGCTTTCTGAAGTATCTACAATCGCCCAAAATGTGAACACCGGCCGGAGCTCGCATATTTTCGGAGCGGAGACGTTCATTTTGTGGGGCGACGAGCATCTCGGCGAGGGCCTCGGCGAGCTGAGCTTTGCGCTCTCACCGCGCGCGTTTTTCCAGCTGAACCCGTCGCAGACGGTGAAGCTGTACGACGCGGTGAAGGAAGCTGCGGCCCTGACCGGCCGCGAGCTGGTCGTAGACGCCTATTGCGGCACCGGCACCATAGGCTTGTGGCTGGCGCCGCAGGCGGCGGAAGTGCGCGGCATCGAGCTCGTCGAAGATGCCGTCCGGGACGCGCGCCGCAACGCGCAAACCAGCGGGCTCGGCAACGCCCGCTTCTACGCCGGGCGCGCCGAGCAGCTGCTGCCGCAGTGGGTCCGGGAAGGCCTCCACCCCGACGTCGTCGTGGTGGACCCGCCCCGGACCGGCTGCGATGCGCAGCTGCTCGGCGCGCTGCTAGCCGCGAAGCCGACGCGGCTCGTGTACGTGTCCTGCAATCCTTCGACTCTGGCGAAGGATTGCAGGACCCTCCTCGAGGGCGGCTACCGCCTCGAGTGGGTGCAGCCCGTCGACATGTTCCCGCAGACGGCGCATGTGGAGTGCGTGGTAAGGATATATCGGGATAAGTGAAAATAGCATAGTCTATCCTATTGAGTCTAGCCCTTTTGATTGGTGAGAGGGCTATTTGTCGTTAGTTTATATTACCAATGAAACAAGGCGGTATGTTTTACCACAGTTCATACATTTTATAGTGTCTTTTTTTGAAGTTAAGCATCACTCGTGATTTCTCCTTATGCTAATGTTAACATTAGGCGTCGAAGAAATTATATTTTTCAATACGAAAACGAATAAACACGAAGTCAAGTTAGAAAAAAACTCAACTTCGTGCATTTTAAGGATAACTGAGTGTATTACTTAGCGAGTGTGAAAGTTAAAGATTTTTATTTTCCTTTTACCTCCACTTTGGTGACAAATTGAACGTACCCTTCATCCCAACGAGCTAAATAAGCGTAAGTATGTGTTCCTTCGGTGTAAGGTACGACTATTTCATTTTTGGAATTATCCAACAGGGTTGAATCGTTCGGGCTTAATACTTCAGAAATTTTTTCGATTTTATTGGGTTCTCTATCAAAAGAAAGTATGATTTTTGAATTAGGTGGAATAACGACAGGATGGACATTTATTTCATACGCTGAACCTTCCCCATAATCATGCTTTTTTTGCCAAGTGGAAACATGTATCCCGACTGGGATTTTAATATCTGTCCCCTCAACATACGGTGTGGAAGTAGGCATAGGCTTGTCATTTGAACAAGCGCTTAATGTGAATAGCAATCCAATGAATGCGATTAGTAGTTTTATTCGCATCAATAAATCTCCCTCTTACGTTGATATTAAATCATAAAAGAGGAAAGGAAATTCCCTTCCTCTTCCATATTCTATCTTAAAACGACCATCTCGCCAGCTTGGATTTTTGCAGTAACTCGATCTTGCAAAGTTTGATCCGATGTCCAAAGTATGCCATCAGTCAAGATGTTCCAGCAGTCTCTCCACTTCTTGTTGTTAAACAAGTCCATGTCAGTATGTTGCCTTCCAGTAAAACCATCGAATACAATTTGATAGCACACATCATCGTGGTCTTCGTGAGCTGTTGCCCACGTAACTGCATCCGTTTTGCTAATGTATTTGCACATCAATGCATTCCAAATGGCATGGCGAAACGCATCTTTTTTTGTTCCATTGCCATCCAACGTGCCGTATAAATAATGGCTATCTGAAAAAGATACGGCTTTATCTTTACAATAATTCACGAGTAAAGCATTGGCAGGATAAGCAATTACTAACGCTTTTTCTGCGAGGTTAAGGCTTTTCCATGTGGAGTTATAAGAATCACTAGTTAAAGTGAATCTTCCCTCTGTATCTATCTTTTGTCAAATTGAGAGATACGTTCTTGTGTATTCAAGTTAGGATTTTCTTTTTTGAAATTTTCCACGTTTTTGAATAACCTTACCGCATTACTATCAAATGTTAAACCGCTGAATTTAGGATCAGAAAGAACCTCATCCACGCTTTGAACTTTTTCACTTTGAATATAGTTTGGTGCTGACTCAAAAGACTGTGATGAATATTAGCGGTTTGCATCTGAATTAGCTGCAAAGGAAGATAAGCCATTAATTGCACACCCTACAACAGTTGCCAAAGCGACAACCATAAAATCACTTTCATATCATACCAATTAATTCCATATTTTGGGATAGTCCATATGGACTAAATTGTAAGAAATGTTATCATATACCTTACGAGGAATTTGAGCCTCATCAGCACTAACATACTTAAAAAGCTCATTGAATGATGTAATATTCGTATTTTCCTTACTCGTTTGTTTAAATGAGATATACCCCATTGATGATGCTGAATCACAAGTAATTCTCAAATAAATCGCTCCTTAAAGCAGTATGTTTATTAGACGCAGTATCTGTGAGAAGGTTTCGTGATATAGCTACATCTTTTTCACTCAAATAAACAATATTGGATTTGTATCAGTTTTCGCATTGTATAATAGCGGGAAATTCATGTAAAAAAAAGGAATTACCAGTTGATTTGTGGAATAAGTCTATACGACATGGGGCTTAATTCTTAGTCTGTGTAACCTTATAACACTAGGAGGATTTTTGTGAGCACATTTTGTTTTCACCCTAAAAAGTGGATTAGAGATTGAGGAAATCATCGAGTAACCTAAAGTCTCAAGCAACCAACAGCGACAGATGGCATGGGTCGATTCCATGCTGTTTGCTCGTTAAAATTCCAAACGATTCTTGCTCAGATAAAGATTTATTTCCTTCATAATCCCTATGCCGTCCTTAACCCCTCTCACATACAGCCATTCCTTTTCAGCCGATTGCTGATATAGAATAGCCTCCTCCCATTCCAGTACAATCACTAAAGCAGATTCATCTACTTGGCTTTTCAAATTCGTTAGCAATTTCGATGACTTTTCGATTAATGGAACAATGTCCTCCTGCTGCTCCACGATGAGCGATACATCATCAAACCTCTGACGCAAGCCCTTAACAATCCAATCAGGCCAATCTTCCATAGCGCCTCTCCCCTTCCCTGTCTTCGAGTGTGTGTATGTTAACACTGATGGGAGGGGATGGCAAGTTCATTTTAATTCGATACTAAAGCGTTTTTTCGTTGAATTCGATGGTATAATGTACCAAATTGGTGCTATATGGTTGTTATAATTTAGGTCATTTATTATTTCTGATTAGAGATATGTAACAGTAACAATCAATATTTCAAAGAGAGTGATCCATAATGAATTTGATTCGCTTTTTAATTATTTCTATAGTATTTTGGCTATTTGGATATTGGGCTATTTCATGGATTGCCTATACTATGAAACTTGAATTGCTAAGAACCATCCTAGAAGTACTAGTACATCATCAGTCTTTAAATTGTGGATAAAGACGTTTTAATTTGATCCGGGCGTCAGAGGTAGTAAACTGCCAATCGACTCCCTTTTGACTCGAGTTGCGACCTTGCTCCCAGGCAGACAG
>NZ_JBYLHY010000042.1:0-60843 GCF_057749925.1 Paenibacillus sp. sgz302191 | reverse complement strand
TATCAACCCCACCAACCTCCCCAGGCTTGGGGAGGCTCCCTCGCCGGGATGCAGGTTCCCGAACGCAAGGTTCGGGAACGACATTCAGGGTCGGAGAAGGGAAGCCGCTTGCGTCAAGGTCGGTCGCTCCTTATCCTCCGCCGGCCTACGGCCTCTGTCCGGTACCGCTCCCTCGCTTGACACGCTGGGCTTGTGCCTTATTCCGAAACGGAGGAAAGCCGTGCCGCTACTGATATTATCGCAAACTTCTTATTTACTTTAATATCATTATTGTTTATAATAGTTATATGCGAGACGGAAAGGGAGTGGGGCTATTGCCTTATGTATGTTTGAATGACGACATGGACAAGCGATATAAGAACATTCGGGTTACATCGGTAATGAAACGCATCCGGGAGGAGCGATTGAGCAACGGCCAGCGTTGGGAGCTACGACGTACGATGTATGGCAATGTTTTTGAGATCATCGATCATGAACGGATGATATGGTATCGGCAGGATCGCCCTGTCTCGGCCACCGGTGATTTATTCGAGGGACATTTGCCATTTTTCTGTGACTACTGCCAAAGTATTGTTTCACATATAAGCCCAATAGATTATAAGCTAACCTATGAGATGTTAACACGGCCATACACGGCCCCTAAGTGGAAGAAATCTCATCAACGCGTGTTCTTTGCTTGTTGCGATAGCTGCGCAGCTCGTCCCTTACCAGTACCGAATGGGATCGTCGGCTATCATATGACGGAATTATGGCAGGACGGCAAGCTAGTGTTTAAACAAAAAAGGAGGCGATGAGCAAAGCCGTGCAGGATGGAACTCTTTCCATCCTGCTTTTTTATGTAGGGAGGGAAATAGCGGAATGAAATGGGATGTAATACAAAAGTAATATCTCTGTATTACGTTTATTTTAATATCATTTATATTTACTTTTGTATCATTTTAGTGTATAATAATAAATATAGAAAAGGAGTTGCGAAAAAGGAGAAAAGGGAAGGTGATACCGCTCATGAGGAATTATAATAAAGTTAAGGTCCTAGCGCGTTTGGAAGCTGAAATAGAGCAGATCCGAACGGAGATGGAGAAATTAGTAGAAAGTAGGGACTATAACTTTCAAGACATAGAGGTAATCAACCTATCCCAGCGCCTAGACTCGCTGCTCAATCGTTATCAAAATGCCAAGGAGGAATAGCATTGAGTGTGCCAGCGCATCAAAGTAACAAGCCAGTACGAGATTTTGAATATGTATCAGGAACGAATCGATTCATCCCGGACATGTGCCCGAGCTGCCCGAAGTACACGGAGGAAGCGACGGACCCGGAAGCCCATTTAAATATGCCCGGCCCCTTCTGCCGGATTCATGCGTCGGTTGTCGAAAAGGCCGATGAGATCA
This sequence comes from Paenibacillus sp. sgz302191, assembly GCF_057749925.1. NCBI lineage: Bacteria > Bacillati > Bacillota > Bacilli > Caryophanales > Paenibacillaceae > Paenibacillus > Paenibacillus sp. sgz302191. The sequence continues at coordinate 59,454 of NZ_JBYLHY010000042.1, read as the reverse complement.
TGAACGTATTCAATCTCCGCCGGATCGACACCGATAACCCCTATAAGAAGAAAGTCGAGACGTGCGAATATCAAAACAAGGCGGAGCCGAAATACGTGGATTATGAGCGCGACAGTCCTTTTGCCAAGAAGCGGAATTTAAGCGTAGTAGAAACCCCGAAAGGTGGAAAAAACGTGCTATATCCGGGATACCGCGAAGCCCTGCCGAAGCTGCTTACCGATATGCAGCTCATTATCGAAAAGGAGGGCATGAAGAAGCTTGAGGCTGTAATAAGCCTCAAAGCCCCGACGATCCGGGCCTTGATTGGCGGCACGAAGGAGCCGGATAACGACACGTTCCCGCGATATCAGACGGCAGTAAATAGCTATCTAATTTATGGGTATTGTGGGGTTTGCGGCTTCATCATCCCGAGAGAAGAGAAGGCCTTCACGCAAACGAAAGATCACGGTAAAACGCACAAACGATGTTTCGATTGGGAGAAGCAAGAACCGATCGTCTGCACAGAAGCCACCACGACGGCAGAAGCAGGAATAGAAACACAACATAAGGAGGAGCAAGCTGCTATGAACCAGGAAGCTATCGAGCAAGTGAAGGATGTCGCGGCGGAGGAAAGCCGCTATGTCACTGTACCACTGACGCTCATCGATGCGAACCCTTACAATCCCCGGACGGTATTCGATCCGGCAGCGCTGGAAGAACTGGCGAAGTCGATTGAAAAAGTCGGACTGATTCATAGGCCGCTCGCCCGGATCGTGAATGGCCGCTATCAGCTCGCCGTTGGGCACCGGAGATGGAAAGCGCATGGGCTGGCCGGGAAAGCCGAAATCGACATCGAGCTTCGGGACTACACTGATCAAGAAATGGCGATAATCGCCATTAGTGAAAATCAGCAACGCGCCGACGTAAGTCCCTTGGACGATGCGAGAGCCTACCGGACTCTCATTGATGAGTTTGGTATGACGCAAAAGCAAATTGCCGAGCAATTAGGATGCACACAACCGAAGGTTGCTCAAATGCTCTCGCTGCTGGATCTTAACAAACCGTTTCAGGAAATGATCGTAAGCAAGGAGCTTAGTCCCTCGGTTGCCCGGAGCCTGGCGACACTTGATAAAGAATACCAAGAAATGTTTAATCCCGAACAGGTGAAACGCACCACGGCAAAGGACATGCAGACGAAGGTAAATTACGTAAAGTTTGTCCTGGATGGACTAGCGAAAGAAATAAAAGCCGACGATTCGCTACAAAACAAGATGGCAAAATTTCTCTACGCAAAGGGCTTTGTGCAAGTAAAAAAAACGATCCGTGACGGTATGGATTACAAGTCATCTCACGTAGACAAGCTGAACGGATTCGATTTTTCATATGGCATTGGGCAAGGTTTCCCCCGTGAACAAAAATACCAAGCCCTTGCTCAGAAGCTTGCCAGCTCTGACTTTTACCGGATCAACGTATCCATGAAGGAGATTCCGAACATCCAGGGAGTGCTTGACGAGTTTCTTGGAACGCATTGTACGGCGGATGAGCTGGAAATGCTGGCGGATACAAAGGTCAATACATTTTACGGCAACTCGGCTCCAAGTAAGCCCGCCGAAACCGTTAAGCCGGAAGCTGCGAAACCGCAAGAGACGAAAGAGGAACGCGAACAGCGAAAAGCGGGAATCATCGAGAACTCTCCGGTAGAAGTGATTAAGACAAGTAAAGGATCGACGAAAATTGAAAGGCTGCTCCAGATCATCCAGGAACATCATCGGCCAGCCCATGAGATGACGGATCGCTGTTACAACTGCAAATTCTGGAACCCGGAGGCCAAGGAATATAAAGAACGCTGCAAGGCCTCAAATTTCCGGGAGCTGCACATGTTTACCCGATTTGAAGCGGAGGGAACGGATCTTTTCCATTGTTACGAATACTCCCCGAAAGAGGAGCATATCGAAGAAATCAAATCGGACGAAATGGACATCGAGTATACGATGTTTGAACTGCTGTTGAATCAACTCGAAGGATTGACGCGTTTTCATAAATTAGTTCCGAAGACCAAAGGAAAGAGCCATCGCCAAATCCTTACCTTGTACCGGGAAAGTGACAAGAAAGATAAAGCGTACATGATCGCGACTATTTCCAAACTCATCAACACGCCTGAATATGCAAGAGTAAACGATCGTTATATCCTTTCGCCCAATGGAAAGAAGATTCCAACGAAGGAAAAACATATCGTCGGATCGGAAGATATTTAACGAATCCAGAGCGCCAACCTCCCCAGGCTTGGGGAGGCTCCCTGACCGGGAGGCAGCTTGCGTCAAAGTCGGTCGCTCCTTATCCTTCGTCGGCGGCCTAATTATTACACGTGTTATAAAACAAGTTGTTAAGTCCAACCAATCACCGGGGTTAGGAGGGTGCAGAAAGATAATCATTTACAAGGGAGGGCAAAACAAAATGAAAGAGACATTTCAAGGTGAAGAGTACCGAGTCCAACTCCAGGTATTCGACCTAACGGGGGAAGATGTTCCCGTTAATTTCCAGATAGTTAAGCCAAATTTCTGCGTGACGACGTTGCCGGTTACAGCTCATCCTTCGACTCCGTTTTCTCGCGGCAATCAAGCTTATTATGGTCCAGACTTTGGAGCTGCTTGGGGAATTGTACGGGCATGGACAGAGCGTCCGAATTTATGTATGCCGGATCGATGGAAGAAGTATCAGGCATGGAGGATAGAGAAAGATAGAAAGTTTATTATTATAACTAAATAATTTACTTTAATGTGTTATTGGTGTATAATACAGATATAGTAGTAAAAGCAAGGAGAGAGACGACGATGCACTTTTCAGATGAATTTATTACGGATCTTCTTGAGCAAATCGATCTTACAGAGGTCATGGAGATCCACGGCATAGAGACGAAGCGTGGTCAAGGCAGAAACGATTATTTCGTCGCCTGGTGCTGCAGCAAAAGAGACTTCGATAATGGCCGTATTACAAAGGATAACATCTACAAGGGGAGCCGTCGTCCTCTTTATCAATGTAAGTCCTGTCAAAAGGGTGGAAACGCCATCAACTTTGTTCGGGAATACACCGGGAAATCGTTCCGAGATGCGGTCATTTGGCTGGCGAATCACGCGAAAATGGAGCTGCCTAACGAATTTAAGGACCCGCAGCGTCAAGCCTGGGAAAACCGGAAAGCTCACGCGCTCCGGGAAGCCATTTCCTTCTACCAAAGCAAGGAACATGATTATTTTCTAAGCCGGGGAATCAACCGTGAGGTTCTAAAGGTGCTCGGAGCCGGTTACGCTCCAGGTGGCCGGTCGCTCCGTTCTCATTTAGAGGCGATGGGTTTCACGAAGGAGGAACTTATCGACTTCCGCCTAGTCAATCCGGCGAACGGACACGACACTTTTTTCTACCGGGCTATTTTCCCAATTTACATGAATGGCCGGATCGTGGACATTTACGGCCGGGCAGTTGACGACTCCAAATCGAACGTGCGGCATTTCTATTTGTACGGCACCGATATTCTACACAATATTGATCGTATTGACCCAAAACGTGTTGTTAAACTGTTTGAGGGACATACCGATATGGCCGTGGCCGAATCGTTTGGAGTAACAAATGGCGTTACTCCAGGAGGCGCAGGGAAGTTTTCCGAGTTTCATGCTCGGCTCCTAAAGAAAAAGGGTGTAGAACGTGTAGCAATCCTGTATGATGGGGATAAGGCAGGGCAAAAAGGGGCGCTAGAAGCCGGGGAGCTGCTAGAGGCCGTAGGCATACAAGTTACAGTTGTGGAATTGCCAGAAGGCCAAGACGTTGCTAAAATGCTTAATGTTGGCGGAATGGACAAGCTGAATAGCCACTCGCGTCAAAGTAAGCCGTTTCGAAAATATAAAGCCTTTTGCCTTATGCGGGAGCTGCCGTTAGAATACATCCAGGACTTTCTGAATGAACAACAAAAAGGAGCCGTGCTTAAATGACTTCGGGAAATAAAATGAAAAGCGAATTGCTTAAAAAAGCTAAAGAGGCACATGCAGCCATCCAGGAGCAAATTGCTTACTTGGAATCCGATTTCTCGGACGATTATAACGTGATCCTCAATGGCGCTATATTGTCGCCGGATAAAATTGCTGCGGGGACAAGAATGATGGAGGCATTGCGTCCGGTAGAAGCTGGGCTTACGGCTGCAGCCTACATCCAATATCCGTTTGCTGTTATTATGCGTCAATTGAGCTGCCAGCGCTATTATTCATCCCAGCAAGCCGCTTCGCTGCTCGGGAAAACGAAAGTGAGTTTTCTGCGAGACTTTGTTTATGACATTTACGATCCGAACCTGAACGAAAAAGACACCAAAAATAAGATCGCCGGGTTTGTTCTTGGCCAAGGCGAACGGCCACCGTGGGTTATCTTTGCGGATTCGCTGGAGGAATATGCAAGAAGGAACGGCATTGAATTGAATGAAATTAAGGAAGACGAGAATGATTAAAGGAGTGATTAGCATTTAATGAAAGCTATTCGATTATTCCTTATTGCAGTTGCGATCATCGTTTTGACGATCGTCGGCATCTGGCAGTTTAAAAACCTAATAGGTATTGTAGGACACATTTAATTGTTTGTAACAAAGGGCCAGGCTCGGGTCGTTCTCCCTAAGCCTAGCCCTTTACATTTTTCGACGTTTTGAAAAAATAGATTGATAGATTTGGAAACACATGCTATATTGAAAAAAGTAAACCAATTGAAAATACAAATTCCTACTTCCTCCCGACGGATTCCGAGGCCCGGTTGGAGAGTGAAGTAGGAACGAGAACTGTCTATGTCTCCATTATAACCGATATTCTACTAGAATATCAATAGGGGAATCTATTTTTGTATGAAAAATGTAATACATTTTTCTACTAATAGATTCCCCAGCGGACCCGGAGCATAGACAGGTTGATTGAAAGAGTTTTCTTTCGCCAACCTGTTTTTTTATTTGCCTTTTTTCTAGCTATTTTGTTGACCCCAGGTAGTAACACTCTCCAACCAATAAGAGAGTGGTGCATACATAGAAAAAACCACCCGGCAGCAGAAGACCAGGTGGGAATTGTTTTAAAGAGAATCTTCACCCGTGTTTGGACCTGTTCCAGCAGATCCGAACACCATCTTGCATCAAACACAAAAACTGAATAGTTTTAAAAGGCGTTCGATTCGATTTTTCAAAAATCGATTATTGAAGGTCAGATTTCTTATTGCCTTTTTAGTATAACACGAGTAATGATTGGAGGCAATTAGGAAGATGGTCATGGTTAGCTCTCGCCTGGCTACGTGGTTACAGCATGAAATGAGGCAGGATACCACGCTAATCCCCTGTCCATCGTACCAGGCGGGAGCCTTACCCCTAATGTGCGATTATCTCCGGGTTGCTACGTTTTGGTCGTAGCCACTGGCGTGTAACCAACGCTAAGTGAAGCCGGCCTTGCCCCCGTTTTTCGATCATGTCGTGTAGACACTAGCACGGGCGGGGGCATGTTGGGCGTGTAGACACATAACCAAAAGCCGAGAGGTGAGTCCAACGTAAGGCATAACGAAGCTTGGCAGGGTGTGACTCCTTCCTGCCTTAACCGTTCCGAAAAGTTTACCGAAAGGTGATGTAGTAAAGCATCGTTTGTACCGCTACTGGAAACCGTAGGGGAAGATGAGACTACAGATGAGGGTGGCTGTGAAACTCGTGGTGAGGGGTAGATATATAGGAACCGTCAACTATCCGAGGGAATTTCCCTCATATACAGCGTGGCGACCGGCGATAACGTTGTTACCGGAATTGCTACAATTCACTGTTCCCAGGCCGCAGCCTGGTTTTATTTTTTTTGCGGCTATATCTCGGGATTGGGTGAATTGTGGCTTAAACCCATTAGCAAAAGAAATATTACCCTTCTCAGCCACAATTCATCCAATAAGGCAGGGAGGGGCGGTGGGGAGAATGTTTTAATAAAAGAAACGCATAGCGTTTCTACCTTTTCTAGCGGGCTGTGGATACCCCTGCTTAAATGATAGTATCTATCCACAGGGAGGACGCTGGATTGATTTATTTTATAAGGGAGCTTTATATAAGGAGCGAGTACTTGGAGAATGAAGGATATGTGGAGATTTTTTTTGGGGTGAGGTGGACGTAGCCCAAGCGAAGGCGCGGGAGCCCGTAGGCATTGCCGTTCCTTCCCGCTGCCCCTTCCGTCCGGAGCGTGCTGCAGCTCCGCCTTCCGCCGATCCGCCGGCGCTCCTGGTGCAGCCCGTAGGCGCTGCCGTTCCTTCCCGCTGCCCCTTCCGTCCGGAGCGCTGCAGCTCCGCCTTCCGCCGATCCGCCGGCGCTCCTGGTGCAGCCCGTAGGCGCTGCCGTTCCTTCCCGCTGCCCCTTCCGTCCGGAGCGCTGCAGCTCCGCCTTCCGCCGATCCGCCGGCGCTCCTGGTGCAGCCCGTAGGCGCTGCCGTTCCTTCCCGCTGCCCCTTCCGTCCGGTCCGGGTTCCCTTTTCTCGTTGTAACGTAATTTTTTTTGTAACGTAATGTAATTATGTAATTTGTAACGTAATATGTAATTATGTAATTTGTAACGTAATATGTAATTATGTAATTTGTAACGTAATATGTAATTATGTAATTTGTAACGTAATATGTAATGTGTAATTTGTAATTGTATTATGTAACAATATTGGATATAATAGAACTAATAGAATTAAAAGGAGGAATGAACATGAGTGCAATTTCGAAGGAAATGATTTTTGAGGCCGCGGATACGCTTGTGCAGCAAGGACAAACGCCAAAGGTCGCTTCTGTTCGCCAATTACTCGGAAAAGGTAGCTTTACGACTATCAACGAAGCAATGAAGGAATGGAGAAACGCTCGGGTTCCCCAGGAAGCTCCTGTCCGGGAGACAGCGCCGCAAGCTGTTTTGGATCGTTTCTCCACGCTTGGTAACGATATATGGCGTATTGCGATGGATCTTGCTAACGAAAGCCTGAAAGGTGAACGCGAAGCATTAGAAGCGGCAAGAGTGGAAATGGACGAACAGCAACGCGAAACCGCGGAAATGGCGGACGAGCTTGCTAACGAGGTTGAGGTACTTCGTGTTAAAAACGAGGAATTAACGGGCTTGCTGGATAACGAAAGAGCTGCGCATCATGAGACACGTACTTCTCTTCAAGCGGAAACCGATAAGGTTATTAAGTTGACTGCCCAGTTAGAGGCAGATACTAGACGAATTGATGATTTGAAAGAGGAAAATCGCAGCACTCGATCGCTTTTGGACCAGGCCTACAAAGATCGTGACCGGATGATTGAAATTGATCGGAAGCAAGCGGCGGAAATTGCACGTTTGGAAGGCCAGGCCGAGCAGAATAAGCGTGATAATGATAATCTTGCCGATCATTTAGGCCGAGCCCAAAACGAACGTGATAAGGCTTTAGAAGATAGTAAGAAAGCCCAAGAATTTGCACATGCCTCAGAGATCAAGGTAGCTACTCTCCAAGCTGAGATTGATTCACTCAAAAAGCAAATCGAACAACAATCTAAAATGTTCGAAACCCTGACGGCCAGTTTGAAAAAAGAACCTACAAGAAAGTCACAGGGAAGTTCCGACGAAATAAAATCATAGGCGCCCCCTCCCCATCCCGTTCCTAAAGAGAAGTCCCCTTTGGGGGGCTTCTTTTCGGTTCGTCAACCTTCAAGCCTCTAGGGTTTACAACTGGGGAATTTGATTGACGTCGTCCTTTTATACGATAAGATAAAGGAAAACCATTTGAACCAAATTAGTATTGTATTAATTTGAAATTTATTGTATGTTATAAATATATCATAATTAACGTTGAAAGGAGGTTTTATCATTTGTCCATCACATTGAAAGATGTTTACCCGAATTTGGAGAAAGATGATAAGGAAACGATTTTGCACGGCATCCTTATGAATCACTACGAGCAGCTAAAGGAAACAAAAGCTTTAACAATATTACGTGTGTTATACGAAACACACCCGGAGCCAATTGCCATTAACAAGCTTCATATCCGTATGGGAATTTCTCAATACAAACTATACGAGGAACTTGCACGACTTGACGGGGCCGGCTTTATCTATAAGAAGCTGGACAGCTCCGATCGTAGAATCACGAATATCTACATTTCGTCGCAAGGACTGTATGTTCTACAACAACACGGCGGTAACAAATAATTTGGGGAGGTTTACATAGTATGGCGGGGAAAGCAAAGCGTTTTGGTGGAGATGCAGGCAATTCAGCGTTCAAACTTGCGGTTGAAGGGCTTGAAGAGAGAATATATATTCCTTCGGTTTACTCGGAGGCCATCGTTGGCGAGAGCGACGACCGGGCCGAGGAAGAAGTTGCCGACATCTTGGATCACCTGGATTGCACCATTACAAGTCCATATTTGAAAGAGCAAAAGCGGTACATCATTGGCAACAAAGTTGTAAACGACAACCTGTTAGCGTCTTATATGCCGGTTGGGGTGAAAAAGTCCCGCGAAGAGTTCCCGTTCATTTTAACGCTCGTCGCCCTTGCGAGTGCAGCAATCAAAATGAATCCGGGCAAGAAAAGTATTTCGGCCGAATTTGAAGGCGGGATCTCCCTCCCTGTTAAGCAAATCAGTATAGAAGAGGCCCAAATTGCCGAGTCTCGGTTAATCGGCACTCACACGGTTGTCCTTCACTTGCCGGGCCAAGATATTAAAGTGACCTTACATATCCCGTTCGTGAAGTGCGGTACGGAGGCAGCTATCGCTGCGTACTTCATTTGCTACGACTATCAAGGGGCCGTAAAGAACGAAGACTACTTAAAGGCCATGCACATGTTTTTCGATCCGGGTGACGGTACAACGGAGTTCGCGGTTACGGTCGGGACTACATATAAGAAAGATTTAAGTAACGGTGTGCCGATCGGTGTTGCTACCTCCCTCGATCAAATCATCAATACCTACAACGGCAGTCATGACAATTATCAACTGAAAAGTCGTGCCCATGCCGTGAAGATTCTGCTTGACGTGAATCACCCGAAGCATATCGGCGTGAAAGAAGTATCCGTAAGGCCGCTGAAAGTACTTGCTGCCAATCTCGGGACGCAATTTACGAACCAATTGAAAATTGCGCAGGATACGCAATTCATTCATGGGCTGGGCGGCGGATCGCTGATCCTCCGGGAACATATTCATCCGATTATGGAAAGTCGCGGCTACAACAAAATTTCTTTCTTGCCAGAACCGGTTTTCACAAATGCCAATTCCCTTTTGATTTATGCCCTGTCGCCGCGCTTCCAAGCCTTTAAGGAAAAGTATTTTGCTCATGCGGCAGGTGAATAACCATGCCGAGGGAACCCAAGGTTTATAAGCCTGGGGATCGTTATAGCGGGTATCTTGGCCGGAAGACGCCGAAGGCTGTTTTAAAATGGTTGAGCATGCAAAGCGATTTATCCGAATCGTTGGTCAAAGCCATTGTGAATCAAATTCGAACCCAGGGCATGACAGATATAAGCGGAGTGGATGACATGGACTTTGGGCTTACTGCCCCATCACAAAGGGCTATGCCCTCCCCTTCTCCTGCTTCGATGCCGTATGTTATAGAGGAAACGAAGACGGCGGATTCATCTACCCCTGCAGTGGCGGAAATCGCCCCCGCTGCCAAGCAGGAGACGGCCAGCGCAAGTGCTGCTATGGACGGTGCTGATTCCACAATCCCACGCCCTAGTCGTACCGAAGAGGCCGAGAGTGCAAATCCGTCCGCTGCATGGGGCGGTCTGAAAGATGTAGGCGATGGAGAATTATTTTAATGCGATGAAAAGTGTATTACAAACGTATGAGAAACATCATACAAGTGTAATACACTATTTTTTTGGTTTCTTGTTGATGACTTTCAAACCTAATTGCTGCTGCGCTTTCCGTCCTAACCATGCAAGCTGCATCGCCTGTTCTTTCGTGATTGTCTCATTCTTGGACATTGGCTATTCCCCCTTTTCACCTATTTTTAATCATTATTGGCGAAAGAAAATTTTTTAAACATGCATGTCCTAGTCTCGTCCCTCATACCTTGGATTAGATGGAAAAGTGGACAAACGGACAAGTGGCCCATAGCTAGAGGGGGCATAATTACAAATTGAAGGAGAGGGAGTATCATGGGAAACCTAAACCCAATTTTTAAACCAATCATGCAGCAGCCACCGGCTAAGGCGAACCCGATCGGAGGCAGCACTCCTATTCCGTTGCAGGAAGTCCCCGAGAAGTCGCCGCGTCGAATGCGCTCCGATAAAAAGGATGATGTGAAATTTCCGGTTACAGAGGATATGTGGAAGGCATTGACTTGGGGGTATCGTCGTTATAAAAAGCTGCATCCGAAAGAAGAAATATTTCAAACCGGGTATAACTCAAAGCTGATGGAGAAAGCCCTTTCCCTTAATCCATCCTCTTTCGCGGAAGTAGAGTACAAGGACACAAAAGTCTATAAGCACGTCAAGCTGATCCAATTTTACAGTGACAAATTGTTTGATCTAACGCTTTTATGGAAATGTTCCGAACGCGAAGCTGCGTACCGTGTCATGTGGAATATTGTTAAAAAGGGGGAGCTGCTGTGAAGTCCGGGCAAGGCTTATCCTTAATACAGGAACGTATGGCGCAGTTATTCTTGCCGCCTCGAAAAGGTTTATTTACGCGAAGACAACGGCCCAAATGCATTTCGATGAACGTTCAGGCTTCCAAGGATGATATTTTCAGAGCCGACGTCCTCCTAGATGACCTCCGCCATATTAGCCATGACTCCGTGACTCCGTTCACTCTTGACGGTCTTATCTCCCTTCTCTACATCCAGTTCATTGACCAGATCATACAGGGCGATGTCGAAATTGAACCAGGGGTGCGCGAACAAATCGACCTCCTGGCATTGTCCTATGCTCTTATGACCGCTTATGAACAATATGTTCTCGGAAAACCCAAAGATGTAGAGCTGCAACCCGTAACGCCGAACCGCTATGTTCTTCAACCTGTAGCCCAGCCAACAATTCGACGCCGCATGTATGAAATTGAAATTGAGCTGGATCGATCCGCCGCGCTTCGTGGGGAAGTTACCCTTCGGGACATGCGCCATTTGAATCCAGCCATGCAGCTAAACCTTCCGCAGCTCATTGCGTTGCTCTTTGCTCAATTCATGGCCGCGATCCGCACCGGTAATCAGCGTGAAGTTTTGGAGGATCTAATCGAATCCGCAATCCGTTATTTTGGGGAATGATCCAATTCCCTAAAGAGGCGGCTAATTCCCGCGCCACCCCTAAAAGCGAAGCGACCCGGAGAAAAGCACTCCGGTTCCATTCGCTTTTTTTGCTGCGCTGAGCTCCGCAAAGCGGGGTACCTGGCGGAGCGGAAGTCCACCCCAATTTTCGCCCCCGTGAGGGGGCTGCGACCGCCATAGCATGGCGGCTCCGCAGTATCAACCCCACCAACCTCCCCAGGCTTGGGGAGGCTCCCTGGCCGGGAGGCAGGTTCCCGAACACAAGGTTCGGGAACGACATGCAGGGTCGGAGAAGGGAGGCCGCTTGCGTCAAGGTCGGTCGCTCCTTATCCTCCGCCGGCCTCCGGCCTCCGTCCGGTACCGCTCCCTCGCTTGACACGCTGCAATAATTTATAACGCGTGTAATACTTTCTCACACAAATGTATTATTTTTATCATACTTTTGAAATATATTTCTCATACATACTTATATGATAGTATACTTTTAATTTACTTTAGTATTTACTTTAATATCATTTTGTGTTACAATAATAACATAAACAAAGGGAATACACTACTTAGGAGGTACTAAAAATGTCCTATTTCACAATGGCTAGAGCTTACGAAGGAATTCGCCCGCTTAGCACCGAGGATCTTTTGACCGCAGTAAAAACAACACTGAACAACGAGGGTGATCTTTACATCGATGGCGTGCTTGTGATGTCCGTCCTGGGGATGACCATGGAAGACAATGCCCGCCGACTGGAAGCATACGGAATAAATCATTATATTGCTGGCGGCTGCCACCGGTTTAAATGGGCGGACGAAAGCAAAAACGTTCGTAAATATTACGTTCATTTCTTCGAGCATAGCTTTTGGAAACCAAATTGCATGGACGTGAAAATACATGATTACCGCACGAGGTTGAGTGAGCGGGAATTTAGTTCAATAGAGGACATCTTTGCCGCGATCCGTTTGGAATATCTCCCGCGGATCCCGGAAGAGAACATAAGCATTCTGGAATGGGATGACGAGGGGTGCCGATCGCACAAGTTGCTACCGGAGCAACAAAGCACCTGACCACCTGACCGGACGGTCTGAATAAATGGGCAGTCCGGATCTACTAAACAAGGAGCTGAAAAATACGATGCCAGGAAGGTATGTGGAGCACGATTTTGAGCGGATGAAGGAAGACCGCGAGGCACGGCACGAGCTGCTTCAATATGTTCGAATTATCGCCATAAAAGGGAAATTCAATATGCGATACGAATACGATTGGCTCCGGCGCGGTGTAAAGCGTTGGTATTGCTGGAATCTCTGCATTCAGTATGAACCGGAGGAAATGGAACAAATTTTAAAAAAAGCGCAAGAAGCTGGGGAAAGGATTCACATTGAGGAGTATCGCTATGAGGGGTGCAGTTAGTGTACGGAACGTGGGTTTATGCCGTAACTGGTCCGGGGGACTCTCCCCGACCTGGATTGGCCAGCAGCGAGGGAATAGTCATTAGCGACTCTCAAGACCGCTGGGGGGAATGGTGGATTATTTTATGGACCGATGGGGTTAGCGCAGGACGGCAGGAGCCGATCGCAAAGCATTCTCTACGGCCAAACACGAACGTGCAAGGAATCGGGGTTTATTACGAGGAGAAAGCGGAGGCGTGAGAGGTTGGCACAAGTCATTGGAAAGGAAATGATATACACCCGGCACAATACGACCATAATTCGCCGGGCAAATGCAGTTACGGAAGTGTTTCACGGACAAACTTTAATAGACAAGGTGAAAACGCCGTCGATCGGAACCGCCAAAGAGTTTGACGCCTTCTGCCGGGAGTACATGAATGGAGGAGTATACAAGCTCAAAATCGAGAATGTGAAGCGTCAGAAGAAATGCCGCCGGCCCTGACCGTTTCGATCTCGCCGCCCCGCGGTTCGGTCCTGCGGGGCGTAACTATTACGCGTGTTATACCGGGGCGCATCGGAATCACCGGTAGCGTGGGCTGCAGATGATCGGTCCGACCGCCCTCGACGGCGCGCCGAAAGCAAAGCTAGTCCTCTTCCGGAAACACTAGGAGCGTGAGCTGCAGCTGTCCCGTCTGGCCGCTCTCGCCGGCGTGCCGCCACAAAGCCGTTCCTCTTCCGGGAGCACCAGGAGTGCAAGCTGCAGCTGATCGACCCGGCCGACGTCGCCGGCACACCGGTGCAAAGCTGACCTTCCTCCGAAAGCATCAGGAGCGCGAGCTGCAGCTGCTCGGTCCGGACGCTGTCGCCGGCATGCCGGAGCAAAGCCGGTCCTTCTTCCGGAAGAACCAGGAGCGCGAGCTGCAGCTGCTCGGTCCGGACACCGTCGCCGGAGCGCCGGCACAAAGTCGGTCCTCTTCCGGAATCACCAGGAGCGCGAGCTGCAGCAGCCCGTCCGGTCGTCGTCGCCAGCGTGCCGGAGCAAAGCCGGGGTTCATCCGGAAGAATCAGGAGCGTGAGCTGCAGCAGCCCCGTCCGGCCACTGTCGCCAGCGTGCCGGCGCAAAGCCAGTCCTCTTCCGGGAGCACCAGGAGTGCAAGCTGCAGCTGATCGATCCGGCCGCTCTCACCGGCGTGCCAGAGCAAAGCCGGTCCTCTTCCGGAAGCACCGGGAGGGCGAGCTGCAACTATATGCCAGCTAAGAGTTACTTGTAGGCTGGAGCGAAGGCCCTAAAGGAAGCGAAGTGCTTTGCACTTCGCTTTGAATGTATTTTGCCAGGGGCGGATTCAAGGAAGCCCTACCACGCGAAAATCCTTTCGCGTGGAAAGCAAGTTGGTCGTCCGTCTACTTCTTTCGCTAATTGCTTGACTGTTCCCATCGCTTTCCCCGGCACCTCTAATCTTGGCAAAAGAAAAAGCCGGTAAAGCGTAGGCTGAGGGCATTTTTCCTTACGCTCCGACCTTACCACTACGCGCCTAGTCACAATGCAATGCCAGGCCCCTTCGGGGTGGACGATGTAGATTCAAGAAGGGGATCGTAGCCGGACTAAACCGCCCGGCTACTGATCCCTTTATTCAATGTCCAGCATTGCATTGTCGGCGCTTCGTGGTGCGGTTTTCCGCGTAAGGAAAAATGCGAGGGAGCTGATTCGCGAAGATGGTAAGAATTTCTCTGTATTCGTTAAAGCAAGTGAAGGAAAAAAGTGGACTTTATGATCTGACATCCAGGTTTATCCGTAGTCCAAAGGACGTGCATAAACTTCTAATCGAAGTTCTTGCATTACATGAAGAAGCATCCGAGAAGTTTGGGATCATCACTTTAAACACGAAAAATGCTATTGCAGGTATTCATGTTATCTCCACCGGCACATTAAATTCTTCCTTGGTTCATCCGCGCGAAGTGTTTAAAGCGGCAATTCTCAATAATGCCGCGTCGATTGTTTTATTTCATAATCATCCATCCGGGGATCCGACTCCCAGCAGCGAGGATGCAAGCATAACGGGCCGTATCGTGGAGTGCGGTAATCTGTTTGGTATCGAAGTCCTTGACCATATCATCATAGGAGAAGATAGGTTCACAAGTATGAAGGAAGCTGGGCTCTGTTAAGAGCCCGCCCTTTCGGACGGGGAGATAAGGTAGCAGCGCTGCCGCGCTGCCTTTATCCGCAAATTCGATTGCTGCGGCGGTCCTGCACGTTGCGCAGTCCTCGCCGCAGCAATCGAATTCACGCTAGAAAAAAAATACACCGCCCCGAAGGGCGGGTTTGGGGAAAGCGGGTTTGGTGGATCCCGCAGTTCACCTTTTAAATATAAGCTCAATATTGATTTGCTTTCAAGTATGTCCTTACACTTTTTTAAAATGTGAAATGTATGATATTTGCAATACAAATGTATGAGAAAAGTAATAATAAAGTATGATAAAAGTATGATAAGTGTATGAGAAAATTAAGTGGCACTGTCCCGAAGGATTCTTCTGGAGCGAAACTTTTGGGGTTGGGTGGAAAGCAAATTCTTTACTACTAATTACTTTTATATAGAAGTAATGTTTAGTCCAACTACTTCACATACTCATCATTCTTCATGGGCTAACTTTGCTCATTACCCCATGAATCCTAGATGAATTGACATTACTAGTATATAAAATTATGTGCCGAAAATGGGTCATTCCAGCAATTCCATAAAGAGATAAAGGAATGGGATATGTTACGATAATATTGGTGAGGATATGATGCTTAATAAACCTATTAAACCTATGCTATTGCAGCCTTCAAAGGAAATCATGCCGGACTCGAAGTATTTCCATTCCTTGAAGTGGGACGGCATTCGCGGGACGATGCATTATGATCGCAAGCGTATCCGTTTATTCTCCAGACATTTAACCGATTGTACGAATTCATTTCCTGAACTACACCAGGTTCAGTTGCAAGCCGATAACTGTGTAGTGGATGGGGAATATATTGTACTGACCGTAGAAGAAAAAGACGGCATTGCACGGCCCTGCTTCGATAGCGTCAATTTTCGATTCAAGGCAAAAAAGAAACAGCGGATCGAGCAGTTGATGCCGTCCATGCCGGTACATTTTGCTGCCTATGATCTTCTTTATCTAAATGGCCGCGATTGTACGCATTTACCGATCGAAAAGCGGCTACACCTGCTTATGGAGGTTGTCATTCCGTCCTCATTCATCTCGGTGACTCCTACGTATGATGACGGTGCTGCCCTATTCACGAATGTTCAAGCATTAGGGCTTGAGGGCATCGTGAGTAAAGCTCGCGGCTCCAGGTATTATTTGGACGCGAGGCCTCCGCTATGGTTCAAGACAAAGGCGTATATCTACAAGGAAATAGCGATTCGAAAAATTCATCTTGCGAAATTCGGTTGTGTAATGATGGATAAGCAGATGAACGTCGGTGTGCTGAAATTTGCGCCTCCGGCAGCTCGTAAACGGATCTATCAGGCGGCGCGGCCGATCATCCGATCAGTTCAGCAAGAATGGGCCGAGCTGGATGGAGAGATTCGCTGTCTCGTGAAATGCCAAGGATATACCAAACACGGGATGCTGCGATCGGCCAGCTTCGTTGAGTTTCTTTCCGTATAACGTATGTTATATTACATTTTGGATACGAAAAGAGAGGCGATCGTTCTTAACCCATTTTGCAAGATTTTAAAACCATATTTGGCCGCTAATTCCCGCCACCCCTAAAAGCGAAGCGACCCGGAGAAAAACACTCCGGTTCCATTCGCTTTTTTTGCTGCGCTGCGCTCCGCAAAGCGGGGTACCCGGCGGAGCGAACCACCACCCCAATTCTCGCCCCCGTGAGGGGGCTGCGACCGCCATAGCATGGCGGCTCCGCAAATATCAACCCCACCAACCTCCCCAAGCTTGGGGAGGCTCCCTCGCCGGTGGCAGGTTCCCGAACGCAATGTTCGGAAACGACTGCAAGGGTCGGAGAAGGGAGGCCGCTTGCGTCAAGGTCGGTCGCTCCTTATCCTCCGCCGGCCTACGGCCTCTGTCCGGTACCGCTCCTTCGCTTGACACGCTGGACTTGTGCCTTATTCCGAAACGGAGGAAAGCCGCGCCGCTGCTGATACTATCGCAAACTTCTTATTTACTTTCATGTCATTTTAGTTTATAATAGTAAATGTAGAGGTTACGATAATAACACTTGAAGGAGATGGCGAAATGTCCATAACGACAGAAAAAGCGTATTACCTAAATCTTGAAACGAGCAAAGTAGAATTGCATTTTGACAAGTCCGAGTATAAAGCGTTACCCGAGCAACAAAAGAAAGAACTTCAACGGTATTTCTTGTTTAGCGGCTCCCGTTCTGCTTGGGTTTCGAGGAGCACCAACAATCATTATTCTGCGATCCAGACGGCAAAGGAATTAGGCTTTGTGGATGGGGGTAAAATTGGGGAACGCCTTTCCTACGCCGAACAGCTGCAAAGGAAATCAGAAAGGGCCGAAGCAAGAGCCGAGCGATATGAGCAGTACGCGGACAATGCCGAACGCAGAGCAAAGGCAATGCAATCGGATTTTAAAGAGAATGCGAAAGATTGGTCATGGTTAACGCAGCCGAATATTAACAGCAGTAGAGGGAGAGCATTCACAAAACAGCGGGAGCGGATTGTGGAAAGATATGAACGGGGGTTTGAGGCATACAGAAAGAGCGAGTATTTCAAGGAACGGGCTGCGACTGCACAAGGTACCGCAAGTAGAGAACAGCTCAACAATAAGACATATCTGAATAACCGCATCGAAGAATGTAACAAGAACATACGAGCTTTACAGAAAAATATCGTAAAGGCCGAAGAATGCAATAATAGCGAGTGGATAGATTCGCTACTTGAAAAAATGGAGTATCAAATAGATAAATTAGCGTTTTTTCAGAACTGTATGGATGAGCTGGGGGGCGTTGCGTATAGCAAAGATAACGTCAAGGCTGGTTATCTTGTGAAAATTCGTGGTCGCTGGGAGACAGTGATTAAGGCAAATCCAAAAACGGTTGAGGCGAAGTGCCATGCATCCGGCTTGATCTTGAAAAATGCTTATGCCGAGATTCAAGAAATGAAAATCCCGGAAGGCTGGACAGACCAAAAGGAAAAGTTAGAAAACCCGTTTAAAGTTCGTGACATACTCATAACCTCATTCGCAAGTAATGCAATAAGGAAAGCTTTTCAAGTTGTTAAGACGACAGATAAGAATGTCGTTATTCAGGAAATCAAGGTCGAGAGCGGTCAACCTTTGATCGATCAATTTGTAAATGATAAGCAAGAACGCCGAGTTGTTAAAAAGGATCGAGCCGGTAATTTTGTGGCTAATTACGATGATTGGTATTTGTATTTGTATAAGGTCGCCGGGGCAGCTTCGTAAGCTGCCCGACCAACCCATAAGAGAGAAATCACGGGAGGGATTAAACATGGATCCGAAGTACATTGAGATTTTCAGGCAGCTGTATAGCAGACTCACCACTCCGCAAATTAACGAGGCTCTTAGAGCGGCAGGATTCACGCATTCCGATTGGATGGATTTTCTGGCATTCATGAAAGGCCAGAAGACAGAGTAAAGCCAAGCGCCGGATCAGCCTGCGCGAGCAGCCGCCACCCCTAAAAGCGAAGCGACCCGGAGAAAAGCACTCCGGTTCCATTCGCTTTTTTTGCTGCGCTGCGCTCCGCAAAGCGGGGTACCTGGCGGAGCGAACCACCACCCCAATTCTCGCCCCCATGAGGGGGCTGCGACCGCCATAGCATGGCGGCTCCGCAAATATCAACCCCACCAACCTCCCCAGGCTTGGGGAGGCTCCCTCGCCGGGATGCAGGTTCCCGAACGCAAGGTTCGGGAACGACATTCAGGGTCGGAGAAGGGAAGCCGCTTGCGTCAAGGTCGGTCGCTCCTTATCCTCCGCCGGCCTACGGCCTCTGTCCGGTACCGCTCCCTCGCTTGACACGCTGGGCTTGTGCCTTATTTCCGAAACGGAGGAAAGCCGCGCCGCTACTGATATTATCGCAAACTTGTTATTTACTTTCATGTCATTTTAGTTTATAATAATACATGTAAGGTAATTCATTTTGTTGTATGATAGATTTTAGTTAATAAGGTGAAAGGCGGGACGCCGGATCGATGACAAAGATTAAAGAGAATGCTGGGCTTATGGCGATTGTGGATCAACGACTAGCCGATTTGAAAGCAATTATTGAAAGCATGGATGAAAAAAGAGGTCGTAATTTTCTACAATGGCTGGGGACACAGAACCAATATTTACAGTGGGAGATTGGATTTAACCCCAAAAAGCTAAAGCGTTACAAGCGCGGAGACGTTGTACATATACAGTTTGGGTTTAATACCGGATCGGAACACGGCGGGCCTCACTGGGGAGTTATCCTAGATGATAATAAGAAATCAAGCCCGACAGCAATAGTCATGCCGCTAGGTTCGTTAGATGAAGAGCAAACGGAGTCAGATGTACATGCGGACGACGTATTTTTAGGGCAAATTACAAGCATCAATAGTAAGCTCGTCTATGGACTACCTAACCAAATACGAGCTATCAGTAAGCTTCGTATAACGAAGCCTAAAAAAATAGAAGATAAGACGTATCGACTTACGAATGACCAATTGGACTTAATAGATAAAAAAATCTTCCCGTTATTCTTTTCAAATTCCAAAGCTATTTATGAGGTTGCAGCATCCCTTTTAGAGGTCGCCAGCGGCAATAAAATGGATGAAGAATAATTGACATTGTTTATGTTTAAGCGTATAATTACAAGTGTCATAAACAGCGCCCTAGCGGCCCGGAAAACATACAGCAATCTAAAGAGAAAGCCAATCCCTAGCGGATTGGCTTTTGACGTTTTATACCCAGTCGCTCCAGACGGATCGGCTATTCTTTTTGTACAGAATGTTACTATAGTCAACTTTTTATTTACTTTAATATCGTTTTAGTGTATAATAGTAAATGTAAGAAGGACACAGTGCAAGGGCGAAGAGGGGGAACCTAACCCCTTCAAAAATAAAAGAGCAGCACAGTTTCCGCAAACTGTCTGCTCCGAGGAAGAAATTTGACCGTTCCTTCCTCCCAAATATACACCACCAAAAAAGGGAGTGCAATACACAAATGGCGATCGTGCATATTTTAGCAAAGCTCGTAGATTCTGAACAACCGTACACCTACATTTTTCTTTTGGCCCTGGGGTTTCTCACGCTGGCCATAGTGGTTAGGAACTGGATAATCGGCAGTATTGAGATAGTGACGGTAACGACGTATGAGTTCGAGTTTGAGGGTGACGACGATGAGCTGGAGCCGTGGCCTCTCCATCCAAGAATGACGTTAGAGCAAAGTGAGCGGATACTAGAAATCGGCTAATAAGAGCCCCCCTCTTTGCCACCTATGATGTAATACATGTCTCACAAAAAAGTAATACATTTCTCATACATTAGTATGAGAAATGTATTACTTTTTTTCGTTTCCGACCCATACGTCTGCCACGAGTACGCGCAATGCCCGCTTTTCTTTTGCCAATGGTATTTGTTTTATATACTAGTAATTCGTTTGCCCCCCGTCCTTATGCGGCTTTCGTGATTTCATTGACTTGGCGGTTCTGGCTCGACTTAACGAATCGCTGCGCTTTCGTCTGCACCAGCGTCTGCGCTGCTGATCCGGCAGTGACTATTGGAGCGCTGCTGCTCCGCCTTCTGACTCTCGGCCTCGCTTTCATCGTCGCTTTCCGGACGGCGATCCGCTGTCTGTCACCTATCGGACGCGGCATCTTTCGCCAAGCCAAAGCTCGGCGTAATGGCCTCGCTATGACGGTATATAGGAGCCGTCTACCGTATCGCCTACAGCTACGTCTAGCCCCCGTTAGAACGCCCAAATGGGGCGTTACGGAGGCGTAACATAGCAGGGCCAGGACGGGGGCGGCGCGAAGCGCGGCCCCGTTCCTGCCGACCCGAGACGTTAGTCGAGTGGTTGCAGGATAAATAGATGCGTCACGCATCTATTAAAGCCTTGCTGTGCAAGGCTGTTACGCGTTACACGCTTATTTTTTTCGTGCATCACATATTCGTTTTTTCCTTATGTAGCAAGGGATTTCAGTGTTTTCTTAGGTCTTTACCGCCTCTGGCATCATTTGGTATACTAGAAACGTGAGAAATTATGGAAAGCAGGGTGCAGCCGATGGCAAAAGGACGTACTAAGGCAACAGGCGAAACCGTCAGGAGTATGCCCCAGGTTCGAATACCAAGCGTTCTCTATCATGACCTGGAGAAAATTGCCGAGAATTTCAACACATCCATTACCCAGGAGGTAGAGAAGGCCGTTAGCGCTTACGTCAAAAACGTGCGAAACAAGCGTATTCAGGAAACTTCCTTACTAGGTGACATTTCAAGGCAGCTCAAGAGAATGGAGGATCGGCTTGCGGCTCTTTCGGCCAAACAGGGAATGGATACGGCTACGGCGGTGGAGCTGCTTCTTGTAGCGCTGGGGAACAAGCGAACGGACGACGAGATTGATCGCATGTATTGGGAAGCCAGGAAGAAAGCCGTTATCAAGTTTACAAGGAAGCTGATGAAAGAGGACTTTGACCCGGACGAGCTGGTTGCGGCGGCTGCGGAAGATGAGGAAGGTGAAGAATGAGCAAGGCCGCGAAGTCATCTAAGCGTTCGCTTGTCATGCTCCGACATATCTACACGAAGGATCTTAAACACGCTAAAAATCAAGTGTATTACATAGTGAATCGGTCCCAGGAGATGGAAAGGGAAGAACGGGAGATATTTGACGCGTCCTCCTCTAACCCGGATTGGGCCAAATTTGCGAAGGAGCTGGACAACCGATCGACCCGACACTTTAAGCAAATCAAATCTCACCATTTGACGATTTCGATGCGGAGGGCAGACTATGATCGGTACGGTGGAGATTATAAAAAGATGATTCGCGAGATGATGAAGGACTTGGAACGCGAGAAGGGAATGAAATTGGACTGGATTGCGGCCACACATATGAAGGCTAACAACCCGCACGTTCACGTCATCATCAAAGGTGTAGGGGTTAATGAGCAAGGGAAGACGAAGCGGTTATTTTTTAAACGAGAAGATTATAAGCAGATGCGGGGATCGCTATATTCTGTCCTTCGGGATAACCGAGCAAGACAAAGGACGATAGAACGAATGGCCCTGCGGGAGATGCAAGAGCTGCGAAGGCTTGAAAGGGAGCGAATGAGGGCAGACCGACAGCAGCAGCGAGAACGGGTTGGGCAAGTGCGGGATACTGCTAAAGTGGGCAGATCGATCTTCGTACAGATTCGCCAGCTCATGGCCGAGGAAGAACGGCAACGTGAATGGGAACAGCAACGAAATCGTAGAGGGCGGGGGGATGATCGATAAATGGGTGAACGTATACGCGCATTTGCAACGAATAAGAAAGTCATCGCGAATTTTGTTATTGCCATTATTTTTCTGTCCATTGTTGAATTTTATGGATTGGCTCTCCTGTCGCTAGTGATGGCCCAGGGGGGCGTATTCGATGTGGGGGATTCCTTTCAAAAGAATTACGTCAAAGCTCCCTTCTATACGGCCAAGGTTATAGTGAAGCCGGATCTTCCGATGCAAGCAAAGGCTCATCAAATTTGGCTCTCGTTGCAGCTCCCGGCGCTTGGCTTGGCACTGGCAACGATTTATAAGGCATCGAAGCATAACAAGGCGCTAAAAGCAAAAGATGCTTCTGACTATGGGGCACATGGAACCTCTAGGTGGGCGACACCTAAAGAAATTAAGTCATCGTACGTCAATATTGAAGAAAAGAAGGGTGTTTTTCTCGGCAAGATCAAAGATAGTTATTGTATTCACCCTATTCCTCCGACTGTCTACACGGAAGAGGATAAGAAAAAAATTGATCTAAACCAAAACGTAATTATTTTTGGTACATCGGGGGCTAAAAAAAGTAGAACTGTCGTTATTCCAAACGTATACAAAGCAATCGAAGATGGATTTTCTATTGTTTTAACGGATACTAAGGGTGACGTATACAATCAAACCGTCGATCTTTTAAAAAAGAATGACTATGAGATTAGGGTTCTGAACTATTTGCGTCCCGATCAAAGTGACGGATACAACAATTTAGATTTCCTTGCGGACGCATCCGAAGTCATTACTTTCGTCAATAACATTGTAAATAATACTGTCAATCCGCACTCTACATCGGATGAAATGTGGAAAAATGCAGAGCAAGCATACATAACCGCTTGTATTCTATATATCAAGAGTTTTAGGCCAGTGGAAGAAAGACATATGCCGTCCTTACTTGAGTTTGGAGTTTGGGGAGCCAACAACCAAACCGCAATGGACATTTTATTCGATTCGTTGCCGCCAAGGCATTTGGCCGTTCGTTACTACAACGTATTCCGTATTGCCGAATACCGTGTACGTTCAGGCATTTTGATCGGTTTTGCTACTCGTTTGCAATTGTTCCTAGATCCGGGTGTAGCTCATATGTGGTCCCGTAGTGATTTTAGCTTAATGGATCTAGGTAAGAAAAAAATGGCTTTATTCATCTTAATACCAGATAAAAACACGACATACAAAATGCCTATCGCTTTAACATGGTCACAGTTATACCAAGACTTGTATAGAGTTGCCGAGGAGAATGGAGGGAAGTGTCCCGTACCGGTGCGCTGCATAAAGGACGAGTTTTTGAATATCGGTACGATCGTTAATTTTGAAACCATAACGAGCACTTGCCGTTCTCGGGATATTTACCTCATGCTCATAATTCAGGCGTTGCCGCAGTTTAAAAATCGATATACCAATGATCGCTGGGCGGAAATCTGGGGAAATATGGACACCACAATATTCCTTGCGACAAATGATTTAGAGACAGCTAAATTCTTCTCTGAACGGATTGGACAAACAACTCTCCAGATTCAATCGATTTCAGAGGGTGGAAAGGATCAACGAACTAATGAAAACTTTGTTGGTAGGGCGCTTATGCAGCCTGCCGAATTAATGAAGCAAGATCGAAGTAAACTAATCGTTATGCAGAACGGCAGAAATCCGGCTGAACTTGATAAAGTTGATTATATGGAAATGGGGTATGAGTTTGAAAAGGGCGATTGGACGAAACTACCGTTACATTCGGACTTAGAAATTCCACTTGCCGACTATCGGGCCGAGCTAGAGGAATACATGCAAAAGGCGCTTGAACTGATGTCCGAACAGCAGGGGATCGTCTACAAGAAGCCGAGAGAAAAGAAGGACGAAGAGGGCGAGAGCGGCGAGGCAAAGCCTAAAAAATCTCGCAAGAAAGCGGAGGATGAAGTCGCCGCGACATCCGAAGGCGGCGAAGCGCCAAAACCAAACCGGAAGAAGAAAGAAACCTTGGCAGCGGATCCGGGCGCGGCAGCAAAACCGAAAGGCGAGGACCCAAGAGATGAAGGAGGCGGAGATCCAGGACCGGAGCCACCACCAAATGATGATTATGACATTTTTTAAGGATAGCGGGAAGCGGATGAACTAGGCCACTTCCCTTTTTCTATTGGCGAAAGAATCGTCCTGGCGCTACGATTCCGGCCGACGTCGCCAGCGTAGGTCCTCTTACGGAAGCACCAGGAGCGTGCATGAGCTGCAGCTGTTCGGTCCGGCCATCGTCGCCGGCGCGCCGGTGCAAAGCCGGTCCTTCTTCCGGAAGCACCAGGAGCGTGCGCTGCAGCTGCCGGTCCGGCCGTCGTCACCGGCGCGCCGAACGCAAAGCCGGTCCTTCTTCCGGAAGCACCAGGAGCGTGCGTTGCAGCTGCCGGTCCGGCCGTCGTCACCGGCGCGCCGAACGCAAAGCCGGTCCTTCTTCCGGAAGCACCAGGAGCATGAGCTGCAGCTGATCGATCCGGCCACTGTCGCCAGCGTGCCGGCGCAAATCCGGGCTTCATCCGGAAGAATCAGGAGCGCGAGCTGCAACTGCTCGGTCCGGACGCTATCGCCGGCGTGCCGGCACAAAGCCGGTCCTCTTCCGGAAGCACCAGGAGCGCGAGCTGCAGCTGATCAATCCGGCCACTGTCGCCAGCGTGCCGGCGCAAATCCGGGCCGCATCCGGAAGCACCAGGAGCATGAGCTGCAGCTGATCGATCCGGCCGTCGTCACCGGCGCGCCGAACGCAAAGCCGGTCCTTCTTCCGGAAGCACCAGGAGCATGAGCTGCAGCTGATCGATCCGGCCACTGTCGCCAGCGTGCCGGCGCAAATCCGGGCCGCATCCGGAAGCACCAGGAGCATGAGCTGCAGCTGATCGATCCGGCCACTGTCGCCAGCGTGCCGGCGCAAATCCGGGCCGCATCCGGAAGCACCAGGAGCATGAGCTGCAGCTGCCCATCCGGTCGTCGTCGCAAGCGCCGGCGCAAATCCGGGCTTCATCCGGAAGAATCAGGAGCGCGAGCTGCAACTGCTCGGTCCGGACGCTATCGCCGGCGTGCCGGCACAAAGCCGGTCCTCTTCCGGAAGCACCAGGAGCGCGAGCTGCAGCTGATCAATCCGGCCACTGTCGCCAGCGTGCCGGCGCAAATCCGGGCCGCATCCGGAATCACCGGGAGCGTGAGCTGCAGCTGCCCGTCCGGCCACTGTCGCCAGCGCGCCGGCGCAAATCCGGGCCGCATCCGGAATCACCGGGAGCGTGAGCTGCAGCTGCCCGTCCGGTCGTCGTCGCCAGCGCGCCGGCGCAAATCCGGTCCTTCTTCCGGAATCACCAGGAGCGAGAGCAGCAGCTGATCGCTCCGGCCGACGTCGCCGGAGCGCCGGAGCAAATCCGGCCTTCCTCGGAAGCACCAGGAGCGAGAGCAGCAGCTGTCCCGTCTGGCCGCTCTCGCCGGCGTGCCGGAGCAAATCCGGTCCTCTTCCAGGAGAACCAGGAGCGAGAGCAGCAGCTGATCGGTCCGGCCATCGTCGCCGGCGCGCCGATCCTCCGGAAGAAACCGGGGGCGAAAACTATAGATAAACATTGCTGTATTACGCATGTTATAATAAAAAAATAACCCTGGAGAAAACCTCCAGGGTTATTTTTTATTGGTTGTAGTCTGATCCGCCAGGAACAAATTTATCTATGATCGAATCTTTCATTTGGAAACTTGTTGTTTTCGTTCGTACTTCACCGTCTTGGAAAGTGAAAACAAACAGAACGCTGTATGTCCCATCTGGAATCATTGCCCAGTGTTTTTGCCAAGCCTCACCTTCCATTGATGCAGCCGTACCGGATAAAGTTATGGTTTGGTTATAAGTTGGTTTCTTATTTGCTTTGTCTGTCAGTAACATATCAGGCATGTCTTGATTCGGTTCTCCTAGGGAAAACTGAACGGATACCGTTGCTAAATTGTTCCCAGTCACAAAAGCTTCCACTGGTTCTCCACCAAAGAATTCAGCCATTTGTCTGTTGTTGCGTACTCTGGCTTCCTCAAAGGCTGTGTTATGTTTGAGTCCGAACGTATAAATTTGATTGTTGTTAAAGTAGAGCCAGGTATCAAATGACCAATCTGACCATGCATACCCATCGTAGACCCTTACTCTAACACGCAATTTTTGATTCTGCGGTAAGTCTTTGGTCGGAACATGAATTCCTGATGTGCTGGACGTATTTTGTGCAATCTGGCCAGAATCGTAAACAACATTGGTATTTGCTTCGTTTACAACTTGCAGCTGATATGCTTTGAAAACTGTTCCTTCGTCTGGATCAGTTTGTGTCCAGCTTAGTGTTGGTCTGGCGGTAAACACAATTGTGGGATTACTTTGTGTACCAGATGGATAAACCATAGTTGCTACTGGAGGCCTGTTCAGGAACATCCATGTCTGATCAGACCAAACCGACCATGTGAATCCGTCGAATACCCTCACCCGGACCCTTAATTTTTGATTTGTAGGCAAGTCACTGGGAACTGCCCAGCTTCCTATCGAAGAGGTAGAGCCTTGGTAGTATTGGCCGGAATCAAGGATCATCTTATCGTTCGCCTCATTGGTAATTTGAATTTGAAAATATGTGAATGTCGTTCCCGGGTCCGGGTCACTTTGGTGCCATTGTAGCGTCGGCCGCAGGCTGTTAAAGACTGTCGGATTATCTTGCGTACCGTCGGGAATGGTCATTACCGCAACCGGCGGACGATTGGTAACCATCCAGCCGATATTCGACCACCCGGACCAAACAAGGCCGTCATTGACCCTAACGGTAGCTTGATATTTCTGACCTAGCTGCAAGCTTTGTGAAATTGTCCATTGAGCGGTTGTTGCTGTTGTCCCTTGCGGCTGAATGCCCGAATCGACGACGACGTTGCCACTCTCGTCCTTGATAACGACCTCATACGCCGCAAAAACTGTTCCGGGATCAGGGTCCGTCTGATTCCACTTGATCGTGGGAGTCAGCGTGCTCACGTAGCTTGGGCTTGCTTGCGTTCCGTCCGGGAACGTTAACACCGCTGTCGGTGGATTATTTGAGATCGGTATGCTTACGTTAATACTCTGATCATACCAATCGCTCCAAAGCCCATCCTCTTGCATAACGGCCTCGCTGATGACGTAAGTGCCGCTTTGATTCGGCCGGCTCGGGAATCCGTAGGCCGCAGTTCCGTCTGGCGCGGTATACTTCCATATTCGGTCGAAGATACCGCGGTTATTTTCATAACCGGCTTGAAAGTTTGTCGTGCTTAGCCAGTGGTCCGGATCGTAGCTTTGATCCGTATATCCCAGCGTATGATCGGCGTTCTCATATACCGTAAAGACAGCAACCGGCAGGCGGACCGCCTTGGCGTACTGCGTGTACGGATCCGACAATTTGCTGTAGGAGCTGAACGTTCCGTCCGCATATGTGTACGGCGCCGGCGACGGATCGTCCGCGACCTGATAATCGACTTTGAAGTACCCGACTCGATTAAGCGAAGCGTTTGGCGAACTGACGACCTGATTATTGTATGAGTTAGCCGGAGGCACATCCGAGTAGCCATCCCCTGCATTAAGATATTTGTACGGCTGCTCGTTCGTAAATGTCCATTTCACCGTTTCCGGCCGTGCCGGATCGCCTTCAGGATCGTTGTAATTTACCGAGTACTTAATCGGATTGCCGACGACGACGACGTTGCCCAAATATTTCGTACCCGGTCCGTCCAGAACGGTAACGTTTTTAAACTCCGTACCCGCCTTAGTCGCATAAAGCCCGTACATGCCGTTCTCGGTGATAGTGGAGTCGTACACGTCGATGATCAATGCCCCGTTGACATAAACTTTGATGTGATCGGCAGAGACTTTGATTTTCCCACTTGCAAACGTGTTCGGTGCAAGCGGGAACGCCTTCGATTTTATGACCGTCCGAACGCCGTTTACATAAGCAACAAGAGAAGTGGTGTTCGTATCATTTTCGACCCGGTAAAAATTCAGATGGTCTTTCATTCGGAAGGAAAATCCAGACGTTTCGTTCGCCTTCGTTGTACTGGAAAACTTAAACGCGTAGGTGAACTCGCCGTTTTGATTGTTGGCTGACGGGCTATATAGCTGTCCGGACGTGAAATAAGGTTCTTTCCTGGCCGTAGATGTAAGCGAGCCGCTATAGTAAAACTCACGATCATCGTAATAGGTGTGCGCTCCTCCACCCGACGCCCTTGACTGCCAAACCGTATGCACTTGCAGTACCAATTCGCCTTCATTAACGATGTTCAGAGCTTGTATGTACGTGCCAACGTCCCAATAATCGCCGGCATCATTGCTTCCGTGGGCGAACGAGCCCACAGTCATTGTTTTGGTCAAAGTGCCATTGTTTAGATTGATTTGGGTTAATTGAACGGTTCCCCCGGTAGCCACGGCACAATATAGCTGCCCGTCTTTTGTTATGGCATAAGCTCCATGATTGCCGGCTGTAACTATGCAAGCGTTGGCAGGGACCGACCAAACGAGATTTCCGTCCCAATCGTAGGCTCTGCCTCCCGATGTGACAATCAGATTCTTGTACGTTCCGGCAATGGTTTCCCGGTAAGTCAGCTGAGCTTTTTGCAGGCGACTACCATCGGAACCCTTTCGGATGTACAACCAGGATTCCATAATGGTCGGGGCATATGTCGGTTCATCTGTAATGACATAAGCGAATCTGGACAAATCGGGACTAACAGCTGTAATTTTGCTGGGCGTGATATTATTACGAACATCACCGAAGTTCCAGTGATCGGTATCCGTAGATAAAACCGCCCATTGCTGAACGCCATCGACGTTTTTGACGTAATAGGCTCCAGAAACAGAATAGTACGGGGCCGCTCCGCTGTGCTTGTCTGGGCGCAGACCGGATGGATCGTTGTAATTTGATGCTTTATCCGCACAATAATTTGAGCATCCCCAGTCTAATTTTATAGAACTTGCAACCGTGTAGGGTTGGCTCAAATCAATCCCGTTATACGGGACATTGTTATTAGTCAAAATCGGTACATCGTAGACAGCCGCGTTCTTTAACGTTCCGCTGCTTGTTTTATACCAATTGGAACCGGTCGTCATCTCGCCATCCAACGAAGTTCGCGAATATCCGAGCAGCGCGTCCACAGAGATCGGCGTCGGCAAGCTTAGTGCCGGTGGATTGTACGCCCCTGCCATCGTGAACGTCGCACTTGGGGAATCGTTATCTACTTCGAAATAGACTGTCTTCGAATCTGATTTTTTATAGCCCAAACCTTCTTGAATAAACACGTCCATTTTACATTTGCCTACTCGCGTCGGCGTGTAGTAAATATACCCATTGGCGTCCCTGGAGACTGTTATAGACGTTTCATCTGCGTAGGAGCCGTTATTGTTTGTATCGCAGGTGATTTTGTTTGTATGGACTGCGATCGGATCATCATCAGGGCTGTAACTGGTATCCTGGAACACCATCTGATTTCCACGCATTCCCGTTCCGGGGTTAACGATTTGTGCAATCGGTGGCAAATCCGGAAGTACCGTAAGTATTTTGACATCCGGCCCCAAGGAACACAATCCCATGTTGTCGCAAACGCCCAATTTAATAGTGTAATCGCCAGGATTTGCATAGTAGGTCGAGTACGTATTATGCCAGTCATAACTAACGATGGAATTTCCTTTTGGGCTGTAACTGCTGGCACCACTAATTAGCGGCGTAAATGTTCTCCCTTCTACGACTTTCGGCGGAAGTGAAATGACCGGTATCGGGTTTGGATACATTACATCGAGACTTGCTGTTACTTTAGACGTATTCCCACAATAATCAGTCGCGTATACGTCAATTGAATGCGATCCGATCTCCGCCGCCGTTAACATCATGCTGAAACCAAAAGAATAACGATCATCGTGTGTGTACGGGTTGCCGTACAAGTCAACATATTTTTTTAACCATGCATCTTTTGCTATAGCGCCTGCCCAATCCCATGTGAAGTAAAAGGCATCACCGTCAGGGTCCCGTGGGAAAGGCGGCTTAGACTGATTGTCATAAATGATTTGCAAGTCCAGCCAATCGCCGGGAAACGCTTTGGTAGTTGGATTTACGGCACCACTATTGCCGTGGCCTACGAAGCCGGCCTTGAATACCGGCGGTTGATTGGAAGGGGTGCATGAATTTGGAGTTGTGATCGTAAATGGCTTTGGTCCGACGGTTTTTTCCGTACCGCATGAGGTCACAACCTTAAGTGTAACTGAGACGGTTCCTACCCCGATCCCTCCGGGATAAGGCGGGCCGTTAAAGCCTTGATTGCTGGCTTGTGTATTTGAAACAGACCAAGTTGAACTTCCTTGCGTAACAGTCCATGTTATAGTTTTCAGAGTGCAGCTATTCCCCCCCGTTACGGATACAGTTGGATAGAACGTATTTGACTGACCGAAGGGGATTGTTGGTTTTTCGATTGTAAAGTCGGCCTTGATAACTTCCGGACTCCCTCCGCTACCACTACAGGAAGTAGCTGAGGGCGTAAAGGGCTTACTTATTGTGTTATTGCTTTTGGATGCTTCATCAATTGCATTTGTGGAATCCAGCGATACTGTAATTGTTTTTTCAATGCCAGAGGTGAACTTATAGCTGAACGTTCGGCCAAGTCCGATGCCTCCGGCAGCTCCGCTCCAGTCGTCGGTTCGAACTAATGTACCATCCACTCGTATTTCCACTTTGAACGGCGTGGAAGTATCAGGGCCAATGTTTCTTAACTGATATTCAAAATTGACCGTATCTCCAACATTAAAACATTGAACTACTGGAACAATATCGCTCGCAACTAAGTCAGGCTTATCGATTTGTTGGTAAGTAACGTCTACATAGCCTTTATAAAAATATGCGTTCGCATACCATTCCGTTTGTACCTCCATGAGGTAGTTTCGGTCTTCGCCATATGGCTTTCCGGTTGGATCAGACGAACCGTAATAATCAATGCCACCATTTGAAGCATCACTAAGTCCTTTTTCGAACTTTCTGTAGATTTTTATATAATTTTCTCCGCTATTTGTTTTTCCCCAGTCATAGGGAATTACATCATTACTATATAGTCCTGGTTTTGCATAACCTCCCGTAATTCGGACTGAATCCTTCACAACTTTGTCGAGAGCTATAGTATTATTGCTATTATTTAAATAATCTTCTTTGCTGAGATAAAAGATTGAAGGCGGCGGTGGATCGTAAGAAGCCGTCACCCCAGCACCATAATAATTCCAATTCGGCGAGAAACCTTTTAAGCCGTCATATCTCAAGTCATCTGGATAAGCAATCATTGTAGAACTATTTCTAGCATGTCCTTGCGTAGGGATTAGTCCCGGGTATTGTGAATAGCCTGTTCCGTCATAGGTAGAAGTATCAGCATCAAATTGCATTATGGGAGTATACTTTCCTGTATGTTCCCATCCTTTTCCGTCAGGAAGCCTGTATATATGGTGACCAGGATTTGTAGATTCCTGGCTGTATAATGCACCAATTTGCCCCGCTAAATTAACCATGTTCAGATTATAACCTTGTAACGTAGCATTTGACGATTTGTCTAGGTTATTAACAAATAACTTCCAAGACTTTATTTCACCCGTCACTTGACCATCAAGTTTAAAGGTAAAAGATTTAGTGCTTTCAGGGGATACATATTCTTTTTGACTAGTGTCAGCTATAAGACTATCGAAATTAATGTAAATCCTCTTTGTTTGTGGAGCCGAAGCAGAAGCTGGCATATCGAGCAATGGGATAAGAAGTTGAATTGACAGTATGATAAGTACTACAAAATTAATAGGCTTGTATATTCTTCTCATTCAATTCACTTCCCAATAACAAAATTTAAATGCTCCGACTGAACCTTTAAATCTACCCTGGGTGTGTTGCCTAGTTTTAATATTCTTTCAATGTCTTCTTTTTTTCCATTGAAACCCAGCCAGCCTTGATACTCTCCAACTTGATCCATCCATATAGGTTTCAGATCGTTGTTCCGCGTAAATGAACCAATAAAATCGACCATCGATATGGATTGTCTAGGATAGAAAACGTAATGATCTTTCTTCGTTGTGTTTTTCATTGTGATATCGAATGCCATTGAGTATGAGTTTTCCCCATTTCCAATGCGTCCATCATTATAGAGATTGGAAAAAATAGAGTTTGGATCAGAATGATCGATAACAACAACTTTATTGATTACCATTTCAAAGCCTTCTCCGACATGGTACGTGAAGGGAAATTCTTTCACTCGGATCCCCCACATAGTTTCAAAATTACTGCCTCTCAATTCAATTTCTGCAAAACTGGCTGCTGCCTTATCAATTTCCAATTTTCCACCGTTGTTAGCAGTCAATACTCTCTCGACGATTGTCACGCTCTGCGCCCGTGTCGTCGCTTTATCCGTTCCCAATTCGCCACCGGCGAGTCCCTGGATCAATCCCGTTTTTGTGGCATTATACAAGAAGGATTTATCATCCATATGTACGGACGCATTTTGCAAATTTTTCGTTGTAGCACGGACACCAATTCTCGCCATTTCCAAGCGGCTTATTGGCGTATTCCAGTCACCTGTTGTAAAGTCGTTCCATCGATGGATACCGGCTTTCACAGCTGCATTGATGTAAGGGGTATACCAGTTATCTCCACTTCCCGACTTGGCAACCTCAAGCTTTAATGCGGTAACGGTCATCTTCATGAATTCAGCCCGACTTATGTTTTGTTCCGGTCTGAATGTTCCGTCCTCATAGCCGTCCAAATACCCTTTCTGTGTTGCCAATTCTATTGCGGATTTTGCCCAGTGACCTTGAATGTCCTTAAAGTTGGGCAGAGTGGTAGCCACAGCTAATTGATCAACTGAGCTTGCTTCAACGGGCATCACCGTCTTATTGCAGCCACTCAGAATCATAATGGAAGATGCTAGTAAAAAAATTTTCTTTTTCATGTCGTCACTCCTTAAAGTTAATGATGAATGGAATATATCATAATATAATACAAAAGTAAATTAATATTTTATTTTTGTATTATCCATGAATGGAGTTGATGATGTAACAATAACTTTCTGAAAATAAATTATAGTACCAATGGCATACGATCGTACACACTTCTAAAAATATATTTTTCGACAACAAGTTTCGACAAACATCTACATATATAAAGTGGTAATATGTTTTATGCATTAGTAAATAAGACGAATTTCCTAATTATTCTAAAATTTACTTCACTGATAAGGGCAAACTTCCCGAAAGGGGAGGGCGCAAAGCCACGGGTCTAAAGCATTAGAAATGTATGCTATGATAGCCGGGTTACCAAAGAAGGGTTCTAAAAAAGCCCCATATTTGGGGCTTTTTTTAATGTCAAAAACATTTATTATGTTGTATCTCATAGTTCTTTTTTCAATAATGCGGCTAATTTTTTTGGGGCGTCATTCCCATATTTTTCGATAAATTGCTGCATTTCAGGTATGAAATATAAGTCGAGGGCCTGCATAACTGAGTCCTTTATATCCATATCTTTGTCGACCTTTCTACGTTGAAGTGGTTTTTTGAAACGCACATCGATGTTCAGAGGGTACTTATCTGACAAATTTTTCACCTTCGCCCTTTCATTATATAATCCATCAATATACAATACAACTAGTAGATTAAGATATTAACAAACTAATATACTACTTGACTAGTAGATTGATAGATTTATATACTGGTAATAAATTCTCTTGTGCCATTATTCTACAGGAATTTTGAGTAGTTTGGTAGACAAGAGACCCCCATTAAACGTAAACGGAGGATTTAGATGTTTAATAAAAGATGGATTATTGTAGGGGTTATCGCAGCAGGTATTTCGGCCATGTATTTTGTGAATCAGAATTCCTACCCCAAGGTATGGGTAGCGTCAAAAAAAATTCCGAAAGGTTCAGTTTTAAAGAAAGATTACTTTCATATGGAGAAGGTGAAAGACAAAAAAGGCTGGATGATCGATGATGAGAGCTATTTTAATCGTACCTATGCCAAAGAAGCTATGAACCAAGATGAATATTTGAGTCGCAATGATATCGCCTTAAAACCGCTCATAGAGATTCAACCGGGAGAAGTTATCGTCGGCGTAAAAGCCATTAATAAAGATGAGGTTGTGGCCTGGCAGCTCCAGCGGGGCGATCAAGTATCTATTGAGTCTTATGATCGTGAGAAAAAGGAATCATTCCAAGATTCCCTTCTTACAAACCTGACAATTGTCGCTATGGTGAACCGTGATGGCTTGGACATCTCGGATGAAAAGGATTCCGACAGAGTTAATATAGAAGCCATTACGGTTAAAATGTCGAAGGAACAAGCGCAAAAATTTGATACATATGCCCGAAAGGGTGATATTCGATTAATGAAAGAACCAGATCCGAAAGGAGTAGCTAAACCGTGAACATCTTTCTTTCGATCAGCAAAGACGTTACCTATAAGAAAATCATGGATCGGATCGGGAAGGAGCACCAAACATCCGTAAATCTCAAGAGCTTGGGCCAGTTTATGGAAGCTATGTCCTCGCAAATACCGGACCTTATTATTGTTGATAAAAATATCGACTTCTATCCAAACGTCGCACAGCTTGAGGGTTCTATCGATATTATCGTGTTTACAGGACAATTTCCAAATCTCATGGACAAGCTCTCGGACAAAATGCTGAATAATCCAGTTCAAGTAAGAGCAATTGAACTTCCCGAAGTGATTCATGAGCCTGATCCGCCAGAGGAAGAGACAATAAAGGAAGTCGCTCCCGCTGACTCGCCATTTTTCAAAAAGCTTAAACAGCGAATGCCGAGTGCGGAGAGAGAGGTAGAAGAAGCAGTAAATGAAGTAACGGCGACGCATGAAGCAGTTGCGAGGGAAGATACTAAACCTAGAGCCGAAGCAGCCCCAACAGAGGTAAGCACGCAAGCTAAATCGAGCGCGCAGGAGGCGATAGAGCCGGATGATTCAAAGAACATTATCAAGACGATCAAGGAACGTAATAACTTAGCAAAAGAAAACGGGCAGCAAGAAGTTTCATCAACAATTAGAACGGGGGTCGTGGACAAGGACCGGAGCCGCTTTCTCAATCATGCTGTCGGTTATTGGTGCGTAGGTTCAAATGGGAAAACAACCCTCGCTCTAAATCAGGCGATATACCTCGGACAGCATATGAAAGTGCTGCTGATGGACTTAAACTTGGTCAACCCTGATATAGCAGATTACCTGAATATCGGGTATCCGAAGGGAAGGACGCTATATGACGCCTATCAAGCCTATTTGAACAAAGACCTTACGGCTGAAACGCTGGATAGTATATTCGTAG
Organism: Paenibacillus sp. sgz302191; assembly: GCF_057749925.1. Taxonomy (NCBI): domain Bacteria; kingdom Bacillati; phylum Bacillota; class Bacilli; order Caryophanales; family Paenibacillaceae; genus Paenibacillus; species Paenibacillus sp. sgz302191. The sequence goes on along the minus strand of NZ_JBYLHY010000042.1, from coordinate 24,073 downwards.
AACGGCACGGCATCAAGGTACTTGTCGGAAACCCCGATGTTGTAACACAGGGCGACTTTTCGGAACTGTTCTTTATTACGCTGCTCAAGACAGTTCGGCAGATGTTCGATGTCGTCATAATTGATATGCATACTGATCTTACGGCGGCAGCTGGAATACAACTCTTAAGCTATTGCAACCGGGTTATCATTCCAATCACTACAGATTCCTCTAAGCTCGTTCACACCAGGGCATATATGAACCTCTTTGTCCAAGGAGAAATTACCTTAGATAAAGTTGATATTATCCTGAATCAATTAGTGGAAGGAGGTAAGGTGAACGATTCTTTAGTTCAAGAAGCGGTCCAAAAAAAACCGATTGGCCGTCTCGCTCGGAGTAAAGAATTTACTCGATCTACCGAAGAAGCAAAGCCGCTTATTCTGACCAACTATGAGCCTCTTCACAAATTATGCAGGAAAATTGGGAAACCATATATCGAGGCAATGAAACAACTAGACCCGGCATTTAATGAAGAGGACGAGAATAAAAGATTCCTTGGTAAAGTACTTGACAAATTCTTCAAGAGGAGGGTGCAATCATCATGAACGAGGGTATGACTACTTTGGATATTTCCAAAAACCGGAGTGATCTTCGGGGTTATATAAAATCAAGCATCGAAACAGATGACAGTTTAAAAGATCGTTTTACGGAGAACGTCAAGTTAATCCAGGTAAATATCGAAAAAAAGAAGAAGGAAGCGAAACAACAGACCATCTCGGACGAGACATTATTTATCTGGATCAAAATGGAGATGAACCACAATCAACGTCTTGTCTTGGACGGTATGGACATTGATGCCTTAGCTTTATTATACTCCGATGCTTTTCGGGGATATGGGATTTTGCAGCCTTACGTGACGGATAACCGTTTTTCAGATGTAAAAATGGTGTCTTACGACAAGGTATTCACGAAAGGTAAAAACGGATGGGAACGCCAGCCCGTTCGGTTTAACAACCAGGATGAGGCCGATCGATTCGTTCAAGCCCTATTCAATAAAAATTCTTCGATCCTCAATGTTAAATTTCCATATAACAACTGCATCGACCATCAATACCGTTTCCGACTTAACGGATCGTTCGGGGACATAAACCCACTTGGGGCTTTTGTGGTCATTCGAAAACAGAATCATTACCAATTAAGCGATGGGCAGCTTATTAAGAATGGAACTACGAACGAACACATTCAAGCGCTTATTGAAGTCATCACTTGGTGCATGGTTTCCTTCTTCGTTTATGGCGAACAAAATGTAGGGAAAACGACTTTTCTCGGAAACTGCTTAGACAAGATTTCTGATCCGCGCTATGCCCTAACAACCTTTGAGGATACACCGGAGTTTTGGCTGAAAAAGACAAACTGGCATTCTCACATTACACGTCCCCATGTAGGGGAAGGTTTCGATCCGATTACCTTGGACACCCTGATTCAAAACTTTTTTCGCGAGTCCGGAGAATGGGGAACAGTGGGTGAAGTACGCGGACCCGAAGCGTTCACCATGCTGGGAGGGGCGTCCGGTGGAAATCCTTTTGGTTGCTCGGTACATGCCCCTACTATGGCATTGGCTTGGAAACGGTTGCTCTTTCTTTCCATTCGCATGTCTGGAATGAGAGAGGAAACCTTGGAGGCTTTTTTCAAGCTCTATTTCAAAGTCGGGATTGGCATGGCAACCGAGGGCGATATCAAAGTAGTCAACTCTATATCTTTCGAGGATGACGAGGGCGGATATATTGATGTATGGAAGCGTGTCCCAGAGCAGGGGTGGTTGTTTTCACCGCTGCCGAATTGGTTTGTGAATAAGGCAAAGAATAACCCTTTAATTCCAAGGGAGTTGTTAAAAAAGGCAAGGGTGATCTAATTATGATCTTCTACTTATTCCTTGCTTTGTCTATAGTTGCTTATTTTGTTGCCCGCTGGGATATGAAAGAACAAATTAATAAGACTAATCGGTTCTACGATGAGGAAGAGCAGACCAATAATGGACAGAGTAATGAGCTGGAGAAAATGTCACTTGCCTCCTATTATCTCTCATCCGGTATTGAAATTATTTCCTATCCGATGTTCATTGCAGCCACCATATTCTTTGCCCTTGGTATCAGCTATTTTGTACAGTACAAGCTTGATATGTGGTACATGAGCATTGCGGTATTCCTAGTACTCTATCGGATGGCAACCCAAAGCCTGATCAAAGGAAGCTATTTGCTCAAAAGGCGAATCGATTTAATTACACCAACGATTTTAAACAATATTAAAACGGCATACGCTGCTTCCTCCGAGGACGTAGCAAAGGCAGTTCGTATCGGTATCGAAGATACGTCTGAAAAATTTCAAAAGCCCATCCTAGATTTACTCGCGGGAATTGAGGAAAAAGGAGATCCTCTCGAACTGGCGGCGATTGCAAAACTCCATTACCGAAATATTACGATTCGCTATCTCATCGATGCGATTGCCGAGGAGAAAGTCCAGGGTGGCTACTTCGGCCAGAGGATCCAACAACTTCATGAAGAAGCCGAACAAATCAATGAAGCGGAGATGCAATCAAGAGCACTTACATTAGATTCAAGTATAGCTGTCTATTTTACAGCCATATTAATTTTGATTTTTGATGTAGCCCTTGCTATATGGAAACCGGAATATCTGGCTTTTTTCAAATCGACGCCTCTTGGCGAAGCATTCATGTTTGGTACGGTTATTATGGTTGGGTACACGATTATCCTCGCAGATTCAAAAGGAAGATTGGAGGACTGATGTTTTGATTGTTTTGATTTTCCTTAAAACGTTTCTATTATTTCTTGTCATCCTTAGCATCGGCTTATTAATCTTAAAGCCGCTTGAAAAATATACAACCTTGGGATCGAGCAAAATAAGTAAGTTTGGTTTCCGTGGTACGAATCGACAAAACATTGAGTTTAGAATCGATGAGGAATTAGAAAAAAAATTCATCAAGTGGTTTTCGCCCTCGTTTATCTCTTTTCTCAAACGTGCCGGCGTCAAGTCCATAGGCGAATTTCTTGTCATGAACCTAATAGCTGTCACTGTAACGATCCTAGCGGATTTAGTTGTCTTGTGGTTTTTTTTCGGATACTGGTGGATGGTCATTCCGTTTACAACATGCATGTTTCTTCCCATTGCTCACACCTTCGGAAAACTCCAGGAACATGAAAAAAGTCTCGTTATGCAGGCACCTATTTTTACATCGGTGATTAAACGTGAGTTTGCCCGTTATGGGGATTTTGAAATAGCATTCCGACGAGCATCTTGGGAAACGACTGGATGGATCAGTGGCGTATTTCTAAAGATGGCCGATTACCTCCAGGCAGTAAAAGGAGATGTATCCGGGGCGCTGCAAATTTTCAAGGAACTGAATAATCACGCTATTGCAGAGCAATTTTGCATTGCAATAAAAAACGGTATTGATACCAATAACGTTTCCGCCGGTTTAACGGATTGCTCCAAGACAGCAATTGCTGAAAAGAAAAAATATGTGCTTATTCAGATCAAAAAGAAAGATGCAACTATTTTTATGAACGTTGTTCTTCTGCTCTTTTTTCTCATGGGGCAGATAACATACATCCTTTTTGCCGCCACCAACAACACTTCTATCTTTATCAACTTCAATTAGCGAGGTGATTTTCGAACAAAGCAAAGCGTAGGTGTTGGAAATGGCCAACAAGAAAAAACGAAAAAAAAATTATCAGGGAGATGGGAAAAACATGGAATTTTTGAAAAAATTAGCCACCTATATTGCGTTTATTACAATCTTGGTGGTAGTGGCTGCATATAGCATTCCGAAATTGGAGAATAGCGGCAAGGGAGTTACAGATACCGGTGTTAACACCGTAACCACGGTATCAAGCACTGTAACGTCGAACTAATATAACGTGTGTTATATCGTTAATCGTAGTTGGAGGGATAGAAGTGGATGGATTTTATGGCGGAGTAATTGGTTTTTTCATTCAAATGTATTGCTTCGTTTTACTCATTGGTTTTTTCGTTTTTGGTATCGTTGTATGGGATGTCTCATCGACTATCAACCGAACAATTCCTATAGCTATGCAGCATGGCGGCGTTGATGCCGCCGTGCAGAGCGTAGTTAGATCCGAGCTTGAAGCAAGGCATATCACCGTTATATCTGTTACGGGAAGTGCTCCAAAGACCCCTTGGGGAAGCCAAATCAGCATGAAAATTCATGCCACATATCGGTTATTTGGCGTGGATCAGCCTGTAGGACAACAAGTAAAAGCGACCAGTACGTATAATCAGAGGCAATAACAATGGCAGCCTTTAAACACGGATTCCTAATTGCTGTCTTGACACTATGTACAATGGGCATCGTCGCCAGTCTTATTGCTTGTTTATGGCTTTATAACTATTTATACAATACCGTGAATCAATGCAATACCGCTGTTTATCAGGCCGTCGATTTTACGATCATTCGGGATCAGAACAAAATGAAATTCACTGATGCTAGCCAATCCATGAATTTCTTTCGCCAAACTTTACAAAACGCTTTTTCTTTAGATGGCCAGCTTAACCCAACAGCATCATCCCCGAAAGCTGTAGTCGGACAAGTTCAAATCGTCACTCTAGAGCTAAAGGATGAGGGCGCTCCGGCGTCACTTGGTAACACTTCCGTGAACATGAATACAGCGGTTCGATCCGTTATTAACGTTCCGGTAAAAGTTCCTTTAGTAGGTACTTTCACAAGTAAAGTTGACGTAACGACGATATTACCAATAAGTTACTGAAAAGGAGATGCACGTATGAAGAATCGCTATGCTAAATTTTTGAAGAAGATGATGAATAAGCAAATGTTTGCACGGGTTGCTATGATCAGCGCTGTAGCGTTATTTATGCTTATCCCAAATGCTTATGCAGTTAGCCCCGAAGCACCTCCAGGGGGACTATCGTTTCAGGGGGGAGCAAACAAATTAATAGGCTGGATGTTGTATATAATCCCAATCGGCGGAGGGCTCTATTGTACTTACTTATGGTGGACCGGAATGTTTGGTGTAGAAGATCGCCAGAAGAAGGCTGACGCAAAAGAGAATATCATGAATGTGATGAAATATGCCGGACTTGCTTGGATCGGTGATGCGGTAATAAAGGCAATTTTCCTCGCGCTCGGTATTACTAATGGAAGCTAAGATGTGAGAAATATATGATAAACAAACATTCGTTTAATTATCGAAAAGTCGCATTCTGTCTGATACTTCTTATTATCTTCCCGGCTACTCCAGCGTTTGCCAGCATTCAAGATTATGCCGTAAAAGGCTTTAATGCCGTCCTGAACAGTATTGCTACTGGAATAGCCTCTTGGATGTTCAAGTATTTACAGATGTTTGTTATGAATAGTACGGATTTAAGTAAGTTGGGTAAGAGCATTGGTTTTTATATGGGTTACACCCAATCATTAGGTATTGCTTTAGTTGGATATTTTACAGTACAAAAATTCTTTATCAATTTCGTAAAAGCGGGGATGGGCGAAAACGTCCCTCCCCCTGCAAAAATACTTGGCAAAGCCGTGGTGAGCGGCGTTATGACAGTTTCGGTTAATTTCATACTTGATATTCTAATCGGCATCAATAATGGGATTATCAAGGATATTATCAATATAGGCATAGATGTAAATGCTTTTAAGAGCATGTTCACAGCTCCAGCCGATCTATTAACTGCTCAGAGTGACTTTGCACTATTATTTCTCATCCTGGTTGTTTGCGGGCTTATTCTTTCCGTGATAGGTGGGATTCGATACGCGGAAATAGCATACTTGTACATTATTGCCCCTGTTTTAATGGCGGGAGATACAGCTACTAGTCTCATGGGTAACTTCTTCAAAACAGCCATAGGCATTATTTTTACACAAGCGGTACAAATCGTTGGAATAGGTCTTCTTATTTCATCTATTATGAATCTCGAAGCAGCAGATAAGTTATTTATATCAATTGGCTTCCTGGTCGTTTTAATGAGAGGATCAAAAATGCTTCGGGAATATCTCTATTCGAGTGGAACAGGAGACGGCCTTTCCTCAGCAGGATCTATGGCCGCAATGATGTTTCCTAGTTTAATGGCCCGTGGAGGGGCGCTCAAAGCCTTGGGTAGCGCTGCCGCGGCTAATGTGCCCGGGTTTGGAGGAATGACCAGTAGAATGATAGCACCATCGTTATCTACAAGAACGGGCTCATTTAGCACAAGATAATAGAGGGGTGTACACACAATGGGAAGGTATAAAATCCCCCGGAATGTTGGCAACAAGCAATTATGGGGAGGGATGGATTTTCGGGGATGGCTCGGGGCGCTCCCCTTTCTCTTAATTGCTATAGTTCTACTCTATTGGAGCTTTGGACTTTACAACGATGGAGTGAATCAATATGTATGTTACACGATTGGTGCGCTTGCGTTCTTTATTGGTTGTATTGGTTACGGTCTTTTCAAGCCGTTACCACAACTTACGGAGCGCCCGGTAGTCTTCATAATTCGGAGATTACGAGCTAAAAAGGCACAAAAGAAATTTAATTATGGTCGGATGGAAGAAGGGAGGGGGCCAAAATGAAATTTAGACTACCATTCATTAGCAAAAGAAATAATCCATCTCCCCAGCAGTTAACAGTACAGCAAGCCCTTCCGTTTGAAGGAATACAGCAGCATATTCTAAAAATGAAGGGTGATGGGATACGTTCATTAACCGAACTTAGCGATCTTATCAATACCAATCTACTTGATTTCGACCCCCAGGACGAGACTTCGGAAATGCAAGTTGTTTTGCGAGGATTTAAAAACCTATTAAACCAATTTCATGGGAATCGATTTCAGATCTATGTCTCGTCGGAGGCAATGGATGTAGACGACTATCAAAAATATTTGGACGATAAGATCGACCAAGAAGATGAAGATGCTTTTAGGATTGAGCGCCTAGATGAAGAGAAAAAATACATATCGGATTATGCACAAACCCATTGTTTTACGAAGTCCTTTTACCTTGTAACAGGTTCTGACTTGCGAAACGAACAAGATCGAGACGAGCAACTACGAAACATTAATAATGAATTGTTAAAAAGCATTCGAGGGATTGGCCTGCGCAACTCTAAACTCCGAGGCGAACCCAAAAGCGGCCAGGATTACGGTCGACTTCTCTTTGATAAGTTGAACCCCAGGCTTTCAAAAGCATACGGGAGGTTGGATAGTTATGGGATCAACGAACTTGCTCCGAACCCGGTTATCGACCATGATACGTATTATGAGATCGATGGTTATCTTTACTATATCTTTGCGGTTCGTGAGTTTCCGCGCGACCCTGATCCGTGCTGGATGGAAAAATTATATGAAGTAAACGGGCACTTTGACATTCTGATTGACCTACAAAAGAACAGGCAAGGCAAGGATCGGCTCGAAAAAAGCATCAGTAACGATATGGGGAACATTGAAACTGATTTAGAACGTCCTTTGTCGCATTCGCACCGCAAAAGGAAAGAGCAAGACTTTCGGGACGCAGAGCTTGTACTTGACGAGCTAATTAGCGATGAGGAAGAAGTATTTAATGTGTCGTGCTTCATCCTGCTAAGAGCAGAAAACCTGGATAAATTAGATAGCATTACAAGGGAGCTTCACTCCAAACTAAAAAACGTCAAGGTGATTACGACCAAACTCGAATACGAGGGATTAGACGGATTCTTTTCTGCTCTGCCGATCATGTACGAGTCTCAAAACAAACTTTATCAGCGCTATGGAAAGGTGATTCACTCAGGAGCGATCAGCGGTTTTTACCCCTTTGTACGGACTGACTTCCAAATGAGCACAGGTATTCGTAAGGGCTACAACACGGATAATAAATCACTCGTTATTGTGGACAGGATGGACCGAAAAATATTCAAAAATGGCAATGGTCTCGGCATTGGGATGTCTGGTACGGGGAAAACTCACGGTGCCGAAATGGACATCCTTCGTGAATTTTCCCAAGGTTATAAAATTCGGGTAGTTACACCGGAGCCGGGATTTAATTTTCATGTTGGAAATAAGATGAATCTCTCTCAAGCTTCCAGGTGGGTACTAAACCCATTCCATATCAACTCTTTCGTTGTCGATGTGGATGAGGAAGAAGGGGAGGACATCATTCACCCTGGAGAATACCTGCGCATTAAAGTTGGCCTAGTAATGCAGTTTATAAATTCACTACTTCCTTCTCTGGATGAGTACGAAAAGTCAAAGATGCATAAATCTGTTATTGAAACCTACAAACAGTACGAATACACGTTTGAAACTACTCAGGAACCAACAGAATTTCCAATTTTGGATGACTTGGCACATAAAATGAACGGTTCCGATCTTGAACGGGCACGAGTCCTACTTGATAAATTTGTAGACGGTGCATACGCTAAACTCTTTAACGGAAAGAGGAATTGGGAAAAGGATGACCTATTCGTTGCTAACGTCCGGGACGTTCCCCTGGAGATCCTTGCGCCGACAATGGAATTGCTCATCCAAGACTTTTGGGAAGAAATTAAACTGAACGGTAGTGCAATTAATCCGGTTCCTTACGGCCTTTATATTGACGAATTATGGTATTTTGGTGACGAAAGAAAACCACAAACGCTAGAGTTCATTTATCAGATTTACAAAAGAATTCGTAAATACATGGGCTACAGTGAAGGATTAACACAAAACGTTACTGACCTAATGAAACACCCGATGCTAAAAGCTATCTTCAATAACGCTGTATTCCATCGTTACTATCCAATGCGTTTCGAGGACGTAGATGCCTTACAGCAGCTTGTTCCTTTGACTCGGAAAGAAATTAAATTTTTGCAATCACAGAATGAGGAGCAGGGCACAAATCTCTTCATTATCGGTGAACACCGGATGAAAACAAAAACACAGTACAGTATGGACGAGCTGCGTATCCTTGATCCGAAAAAGTATGCCCTTCTACAGAAAGTAGGCGGAGCGGATGCCAATAAAGGTTAGGCTCGCGCTAGAGGCTATTAAAAACTGGAGGCAAATCGTAGTTATTGGACTAGCCCTCCTCATTGTTCCATTTGTTCTTATATCTTCTGTAGTGAATACGATCGTTTCAACATTTGTTGCTGACCCGCAGAATGCCCCCAATTATAAGGCTGCTGCAAGTGCAGAGAGCGGAGTTGATTGGAAAGCGGTATATGTAGTTGATTTTGTTCGTTATGACGGTAAACTGGAGGATGCTAGTCCATCATCCACAATCAGAGACGAATTTATATATTTTACAGAAGAATCGCACGAGGAGCAGGAGTCCTACATTGGTGACGATGGACAAGAGCATACGAGGTACTACACAGTGACCGAAAAAGTGAGGCATGTACGAACATTTGAAGAGGTTATTGATAGATTGGGCTTTGATGCGGACAAACGACAATTAGCCCATGACATGTATGACAACCTTATCGATGATGACGACGTTTACGGCGGGGACGATTCTGCAGCATTACCACCAAACATGCGTGCCATGTTCCAAACCTTACAAAATAGGTTCGGCATAGATTGGTATATCCTGGCCGGAATTTGGGAAGGACTCGGGCGTAACGTTCAAGTACCGCAGGATGTTTGGAATAGGTTCCAAACAGATGGAAACCAAAATGGGAATATTTCTCCAGCCGAACAGGAGGATCAACTATATACACTGGCGAATTATTTGCAGACACATAAAACAAATATAAACGATGTGCTCAGGATTCTCTTTCCCGGAAAGGAGCAGGACATACAGACTCAAATAAATGCCTATAAGAGATATTCCGATATCTCAGGTTCAAATTTAGCCATATGGCCAACTCCGGATTATCGCACGATTACTTCTAATTTCGGGTTACGAATTAACCCTGTTACTGGTAAGGATGAAGGGCATAAAGGAATTGACTTTGGGGCGCCAAAAGGCGCTGTTATTGTTGCGGCTTTTCCGGGTGAAGTTAAAAGCACGATTTCAACGGAAAACAGCGGAGGGTACGGAAATCTTACAATCGTTGAAAATTTGCAGTCACATGTTCAATATTATTATGCACATCAATCGAATTTTGCCGTATCTCCCGGAATGGTTGTCAAAGCCGGGGATTTAATCGGTTACGTCGGGGCTACAGGACAGGCTACCGGTCCACATCTACATTTTGAAATCAGGATTAACGGAACTCCCGTTGACCCCTTACCATATCTTAAAAATTAGAGCAGGGATGGAAAATGACAAATGAAAACCTAGTCGCTATTGCGATGGGGCTTTCCGAAGTGAGCACAGACATCCTCATGTATTTGGAAGGCCATTTGAGCGAGCCAGTCCGAACGACCGATCTATACTTGGCTATGATGACACACAGCGGCGTAGGACTCCAGAAAGTTCAAGACGAATTACAGCAACTCCGCGTCTCACTCTTAGTCAAAACGACACAGGACAAGAAGGATTATCGGATAACAAACATTGAGCTGACTGAGTTTGGACAAAAGCTTCTCGATCTAGGCCGAAACATTCAAGAGATTCCGTCGAAGCCGGTTTATGTGTTGGCGGACGAAACTATACTGCAGATCGGGCAGCTGCTCGATAAAGAACAAGAGAAAATCCTAAAATGCCTTCATGATGGCAGCATAGACATGAGTCTTGAGCTGTACGAGAAATCTACGAAGAAGAAAATTTCATACCGTGTATTCCAGAGCAAGGTATCGGCGCTGCTTACCGCACTTTTTATAGAGAGTTCAAAAAATGGTGCACGAAAGAGCTATGTTTTATCGAAAAACGGGCAGCGTTATTTCCAACTAAAAGGAATCAAAGAAAAGAAGCCGGGGGCAGGGATCGAATCCTGATCCTGGTTTTTCTTTTGCCGAGTGGTCGATCACAATAAACCACCCTAATTCTCGCCCCCATGAGGGGGCCGCGACCGCCATAGCATGGCGGCTCTGCAAATATCAACCCCACCAACCTCCCCAGGCTTGGGGAGGCTCCCTCGCCGGGATGCAGGTTCCCGAACGCAAGGTTCGGGAACGACTTTCAGGGTCGGAGAAGGGAAGCCGCTTGCGTCAAGGTCGGTCGCTCCTTATCCTCCGCCGGCCTAACGGCCTCTGTCCGGTACCGCTCCCTCACTTGACACGCTGGGTTTTGCGGGGACCGGAATTGGCTGACTATTCGAGCCACCGTCGCCGGCGCGCCGAACGCAAAGCTAGTCCTCTTCCGCAAGAAACAGGAGCGAGAGCTGCAGCTGCCCCGTCCGGTCGTAGTCACCAGCGCGCTAGCGCAAATCCGGTCCTCTTCCGGAAACATCAGGAACGCGAGCTGCAGCTGATCGGTCCGGCTGTCGTCGCCGGAGCGCCGGCGCAAATCCGGCCTTCCTCCGGAAGCACCAGGAGCGTGAGCTGCAGCTGATCGGTCCGGCCGACGTCGCCGGCATGCCGGTGCAAAGCCGGTCCTCTTTCGGGAGCACCAGGGGCGCGAGCTGCAGCTGATCGGTCCGGCCATCGTCGCCGACGCACCGGCGCAAAGCCGGTCCTCTTTCCGAAATCCTGGAGCACGAGCTGCAGCTGATCGGGTCCGGCCACGTCGCCGGCGCGCCGAACGCAAAACCGGTCCTCTTCCGGAAGCACCAGGAGCGCGAGCTGCAGCTGGCCGGTCCGTGATGCTGTCGCCGGCACGCCGGTGCAAAGCCGGTCCTTCTTCCGGAAGCACCAGGAGCGTGAGCTGCAGCTGATCGATCCGGACGCCGTCGCCAGCATGCCGGCGCAAAGCCGGTCCTCTTCCGGAAGCACCAAGCGCGTGAGCTGCAGCTGATCGGGTCCGGCCATCGTCGCCGGCGCACCGGTGCAAAGCCGGGCCTTCTTCCGGATGCACCGGGAGCGCGAACTGCGGCTGATCGGTCCGGCCATCGTCGCCGGCGCGCCGAACGCAAAGCCGGTCCTTCTTCCGGAAGAACCAGGAGTGCAAGCTGCAGCTGATCGGGTCCGGCCACGTCGCCGGCGCGCCGAACGCAAAGCCGGTCCTCTTCCGGAAGCACCAGGGGCGCGAGCTGCAGCTGATCGGTCCGGCCATCGTCGCCGACGCCGGTCCTCTTTCCGAAATCCTGGAGCGCGAGCTGCAGCTGATCGGGTCCGGCCACGTCGCCGGCGCGCCGAACGCAAAGCCGGTCCTCTTCCGGAAGCACCAGGAGCGTGAGCTGCAGCTGATCGATCCGGACGCCGTCGCCAGCATGCCGGCGCAAAGCCGGTCCTCTTCCGGAAGCACCAGGAGCGTGCGCTGCAGCTCATCGATCCGGTCGCTATCGCCAGCGTGCCGGCGCAAAGCCGGGCCGCATCCGGAAGAACCAGGAGTGCAAGCTGCAGCTGCTCGGTCCGGCTGCTGTCATGCCAGTCTAAAACTTTATTTGCAAATAATTATAACTCAAGTTATATAAACCTTTACCTGATATTAATTAATAAAATATTTACTTATATATCATTTTGGGATATAATGGAATTAAAAGGTATACTGATTGTTGTATGACTAAATAAGAGAAAATTAATGGATCGGCAGCGTTATTACCTGGAGGTCGCGGCGGGAAGTTTGGAAACATATTGCGGATAATTCACTGAATAGGAGTGTGCATTATGGAGGATCTAGCAAACATAATGAATATGATACGTAGTATTTCAAGCTTTATAGAGACACATAATATTATATCTATGCATATCTTCATGATTCTTGGCGTTTTGACCGTGGTCTCATTTCGTATAGTTAAAAACAAATAAAATACAACATTTCCAACTAAAAGGAATCAAAGAAAAGAAGCCGGGGCAGGGATCGAATCCTGATCCTGGTTTTTCTTTTACCGAGTGGTTGATCACAATAAACCACCCCAATTCTCGCCCCCATGAGGGGGCTTCGATCGCCATAGCATGGCGGCTCTGCAAATATCAACCCCACCAACCTCCCCAGGCTTGGGGAGGCTCCCTCGCCGGGATGCAGGTTCCCGAACGCAAAGGTTCGGGAACGTCTTTCAGGGTTGGAGAAGGGAGGCCGCTTGCGTCAAGGTCGGTCGCTCCTTATCCTCCGCCAGCCTACGGCCTCTGTTCGGTACCGCTCCCTCGCTTGACACGCTGGGTTTTGCGGGGCGGTAATGATTGAGCGTATAACATAAGTTATATTTTTTAATAAAATAAATTAATTATTTACTTACATATCAATTCGGTGTATAATGGAAGTATAAGGTATTATGCTTTTTGTATGACTAGATAAGGGAGAAAATTAATGGATCGGCAGCGTTATCTTTTAGATTTTTTAAAATTTCGACGATTAACTGGCAAATATCCTATAAATGATGCGGATGAAGAATTTGAAAAGGTGTTTGCAGAGTATATGAAGCACAGAAAGGTTGCTTCGTACTATAGTTTTGTCAAATATCTCACCGATAAGATTAATGGCGAAAAATAATATCGGGTGGGAATTTGGGGGAGTTCATGTCAAAACAAAGCGAAGTGGTAAAACTACTTAACAGGGCAGGTCTTTGGGAAACGAGATCAAAGCAAGCTGCCGCAAAAGGTGAGTATGATCGGGCAGGCAGACTCAGAACAAAAGCTTTACAGCTAATGGCAAAAGCTAATAAGGCTTTGGAAAATGGGGAACGTGTTTCTATTTGGAAGAAGAAGTAACTCAATCAATGAATAGGGAGCGTGCATGTCATGATAATGGAAAAAGGCAAGTGTGATTTATGTGAAGAGATTAAATTTGATGTATCTATGGTAACGGCTCCACGGGTAGGCGGGACTGATCCGGACGCTTTGGTTTTTGCTTGCCAAGATTGCTTAGAACGGGTTGATCGATTGAACGAAGAAACAAAATAAAATGATTTTACATATAGGAGGGAGCGAAGGAGCCCATATGAGAGCGTTAAAATCTGCATTATTGCTAGGTCTTATTCTAGGAATCATCTTAGTTTTTTTCATCGCTGCACAAAAATATAATTTACCAATCTTTTTTGAATGGTTGGTCTACCTTATTCCATGTATCATTATTGTGGTATTGGTACTTCGTAAATTTGAAACAATTCTTAGAAAATAAGGGTATTCGGATTTTGTGGTGGAATAACTGGAAAATAATATAATGAGGGAGGACTATGAAGTGGATACATCCATAATCCAAAGAACTGAGGCTCTTAGTAGCGCTTCGTTAATTTATGAAGACAAGACAGGTCACTATGATTTCTCTAACTTTAGTGATTTATTAAGTCATCTAATAACCGATTATATAAGTCACAAAAATAACGGGACATCCCCACACGGAGAACCGATTTTTCTCGAACTAAAAAGAACATCTAGTAAGAAGCTTGAAAAAGGAATTGATTTTTTTGCGACATATAAAGTTTTTGGGATACAAAGTAGGAAATACATTGAAACAATTTCTATATCATGCAAAGAATTGAGGGGCTACTTCATGACACGATTGGACTACATGTCTATACCGGACAGAGTAACACAATCCCTCTTGACCCTTGCGAAAAACGGATGTTATGCAACACTAGGTGATGAATATAAGCTGAAAAGCTATCTAGCAGAAATATCCGATCCTACACATTGGAAGAGCAATAAGAATGATGAATTTGGAAATTAAAATGCATCATTCCACCACAAAATCCGAATAGCCGAAAATATAAGCTGATGTGGAAATTAGGTCTAACCTGGGAATGTGTTAGTGAGGCGTACCGTCTCACCCAAGGGACTGAACGTTGGATTAGTCTGGAGAGAGCAAGTGGACGCTGGACGAGCCACCGCGCAATTGAAGATTGTCTATCGACCCTGCATGTCATTCGCTCGCAGTGGTCCGAGATCGGCCTCTTGGTTGAGGAATCTGCATGATGCCTGAATATGAAGTGAGCAGCTGCGCGGCGGAAAGCATAGTCTTATTAGATTCATTGGCGAAAGAGAACAGCACAAGGCAGGGGATTTCAATGCGAATTACGATGATGTCAACCTTATTAATGACTGGGTTATTACTTTCTTCTTGTGGCGCTCTTAAACAGGCCGACAATGCGGATATTGAAGTAGCATCAAAGGGTAGCCCCGATGGAACGGTTTCAGGAAGCGAAATACAGACCTTCGGAAAATTGTACAAAAATCGCGATGTTTCTATTTTCGTTCAAACCGGAAATAACATAGCAGCCAATCAGCCGGGATTTTATGTTGGTGATCCTGGAGCTGCCTGTTATGTATTAAAAGATGGACTAGCATCAAAAGGGAACGAATGTAACTTCGTAACAGAATCACAGATTGAGAGACAAGAGGACCAGGAGCATTACGTTAATACGTTCGGCCATTTCACCGTACAGCGGCATGAGGATAAACAAGGCGAATTGCGTTTATTGGTTTACAAACAAGTAATCCAAAAAAACAAGTAGCCGTATCTATTAAGCGGCCAATTTTCTAATTCTATAATTGGAATATTATGGATTGTTCAAACTGCCAATGAAAAATTTGAATTAGGAGGATACATCAATGGACGAAAAAATTGCAATTGACAGACTTGTGCAGAGAGTGAAAGATTACGCCAGCGGCAGGAAAAATGACGTTGCTAGAGGTGCTGAGACTCCCCGTTTAGCCGCTCTTCTTTTACAAAAATACGGGACTGGCGTAATTGATGCGGCATCTATGGTATTTGACAGTCCAAGGGCGGCTGATCCAATTTCTCAGGTCTTGGATGAAGAAACAACCAAAATTGATCCTCAATGGCGAGAACATACAAAAGAACGTTGGTCTGGACGACCAGCAGATATTGTTGCAAGGGTACCAAATGAATAATCTATTTAGCTTGTTGGAAATTGATTGGGCTATTTCCACCATAAAATCCGAATAACCTAAATATATTCGTTCGTAAGGAGAGGCGACAAAATGAGTTGGTTTACAGATCTATTTTTCTTCGCATTAGGTCAAAGTTCTCGTTCACGTTCTAATTGTGAGTGTCATGAAGAGAGTAAACCCGAAACAAAAAGTGAACCTTTGAAAGTCAACGCTCCGAGCGGTTCAGAGGAAACGCATAGATTACTATCAATGTTCCAGAACAAAGAAAAGGCTGTTATGGAAAGATACCGTTCAAAATGAATGGCGGTGTACATGATGGATCACGTATTCAAAGAGTGGGCTACAAAGCAATTGCAAAAGAAAACCTTGGATGAACCGAAGGAGTAAACCGATTAGAGAGGAGTACCCACGGCGATTTTTATAAATACATAATTTACTTTTGTACATTTTTATTTTATGATGGAAAAAAGTAACATCAAGAGGAGGAAACACATTATATGGCATCGTTTGAAAGTATTTCAGAAATTACGCTCTCCGACAAGGACCATTTAGTAATCTATGAAGAAGAAAGTTATGCCACAAAAGTACAGCCTTATATTAAGCAGCTTAAAACGGAGTTGGAGAAGAAAGGAGAAGGTCTATTTTTATTAGCAAGAGAGAATGACGAGCTTCATCAAGGCTTCTCGGATCTTCTCGATAGTGACGACATTCCTACCAATACCTATTTTGGTGGCAATGGTGATGTTATAAATAAGATTTTAGGAAGCATTCATGGTCAATACGCCGTTCGGATCGGGAATAAAACCTTTGGCGCTGTAAAGGCCCATCTAATCATTACCTTTGATCTTGACACTGTGCAATTCTATTTTCTGGAATACCTGAAACGTAATTCGGAACTTACATACCATTTGTTTATGAAGCGTGAATACTATGAAAGCAACGCACTGAATTATTCGCATAAGGAGATTTTGCCGAAGTTCAATTTTGAGATCATCGCTTAATCCGCTTTTACGGCGGCAGTTTATATGAGACCTCATTATCGACAAGGGGGATGTGAAAATGTTTTCCAAGCTCATAACTGGTTACTATATGGATGCATATGTAACGATAAAGGATGAAATTGGCGAAAGAGAGGTGCCCTTATTCCATTACAAGCCCAAATATCAAGGACAATTTCTTATAAGGGATCTTGTTGCTGAAATATTGATAATGAGACATTATCGCAATGAGAACAAGGAAAAGACCTTTGAAGTTGTTGATATTAAGGCGTCTTTTTACAGCGAGTTTATATTTGGGATAAAATCACCGCGACTCTCAATGAATGAGGAATCAAAGAAGAAAATGTTCGAAGCAATCGGATACTACATGTCCGCGTAAAACTGCATGGTTGCTAAGAGAGGCCGTCTCTAGGGGCGGTTTTAACTACAAAAAATCTAGGATGTAGAATATACATTCTACATCCTAGAATCAAATTTAAGGATGTAGAATGTGTATGGATGTACTTCGCTTCAATTCAAATTAAGGATGTAGAATGTAAGGAGTGTTTTGTTATTCGGAAAATACTTTCGCTTCTTTTTAGCTTCGGGGTGTTCTTGTTTATTTTGATTCGTTACATAGTTGCTAATGTGGATCGCCTATCGATTTCGGGTTATATTGTAACTGCACTTATGGACGTGTACCTCTTTTATGTGCTTGTTCAAGCTACAGGGTACTACAAGAGGCTTAACCGTCACTTTATAATCGATCGGGTCGAGCGAGACACGATTGAGATACGTAACTCAACATTATTTGGATTTTTTTATTTAACTTCTGATTCATTTAAGCAAAGGACCTATGAGTCCTGCCTAATACTTCAAAGTGAGTTGCCCAGACTTGGAGCTGCGGGGATCACAAAAATTCGGTTCTCCAGCATGACGATATTTGCACCGCGGAAATATATGGTACATCAAGGAGTGCCGACGTCAATGAACAAGTTTAATTATGCAATGGCAAAATTTTTGAATGTTTTCACTTGGAAGAACAAAACCTCCCCACAAAATGTGTATAGAACATTTGAATTTAGCCTTCAAGACTTTGACCATTTTGTTATTTACTCAATCAATCATCGTTATAAAAAAAGGACTTGGTGGTAATAGGCTGAAAAAGCCGCTTTGCTAAGGTGTGCGAAGATGATATAGCGATCGTAAAAATCAGCTAATAGAGGGGAAACCGATAGGAATGAAAAGAGTAACAAATTTCAGGTTGGATTTTCAAAAAAAACAAGTTGTGCAAATGCCGATTGATTCTACCTTACTTTCTTTCGCTGAATATAAAGACAAGTGGTTTGTTTATGCCCTTGTACCTTCCGATGTGGACGTACCGAAAGAAAGTTATGAGATATTAGTATGCGGTTCAATCGATACGGTGGAGGACAGTGAGAAGTTTATCTTTATACAAACCTATGTCACGAGATCAAGAGTGCTACATATTTTCTACAGGAAATTATAACGCATGTAATATGAAAGGTGGCATTATGGAGCCCTTTATCGCTTTCCTCCGCAGCCAAGAGTTGGACAGCAAAAGCATCACAGCCTATACAAAATCGGTTCGGGCATTTAGCGAATGGTTTGAGAGTAAGTACGAAAGGCCGGCAGAGCCGGAGACATTGGAGGATACCCACTTTATCGATTACCGGGGCTATTTGCTGAACATATTGAAACGTCATGCCCGGACGGTCAATAAGGAGCTGGCCGGGCTTCGCAAGTGGCTTGAATGGCATCAACGATCCGGGCGGTGGCCGAAGCGCATTGAGATCCGGGATGTAAAGATTCATACGCTAGGAATCGCCCCCAAATGGCTCAAACTTCCAGAAATCGGCGCTATCTTAAACGGAATTGAGAAGATAAAAAACCCGTTCTTACGTGCGCGTGATAGAGCCTTGTTATACTTGGAGCTTTATCTTGGGCTTCGCGACGATGAAGCACGATCGTTGCCCCTGGCCGATGTGGTACTTACTCGAGGGAGGGAAAAAATCGTCATTCGGCAGGGGAAGGGCGGGAAGTATGCTGAATTGCCGCTTGTGAGCCGAAAGCTCCGCCGCGCACTCCAGGAATGGATTGAACTTCGCAGCGAGAGCCCATTTGCGGAATCTCCGTTTTTGTTTGTCAGTTTTCGGTCGCAAACGATGAGCCGTAAAGCTTCCGATCGTATGCTGGGTCGGGTACGGAAGTTATCCAATGTCTCACATTTTACCAACCACTCTTTGCGTCATTCGTTTAGTTATCACTTTAGCTCCATGAGTAAGGATCTACGCATGACTAAAGATGTAGCCCGGCATTCCAGTATCCAGACTACGACGATATACACGCAGCCTAGCGAGGATGATGTCCGTTCAACACTTGCGAAATTGGACGAACTTTTTTAATGCAGTAGCAAAACTAACGATTAATCTTAAGGAGGGAACAAATCATGGTGTATCGTTTTCAGTTCCAGTCTTATCGTCGTATTTGGAAGCACACTAACACCTTGTTTTTAATGGTACTTACGGTTACCGGTGGCTATAGGGTACACAGCCTTCTTTCTCAATTGCTCCACGAAGATGCTTCACAGGGGCAATTTAGCTTATTTTTGCGTGGGGTTACAGCTCTATATCTTGTACTGGCACTCATCTCATTTATTAGCTTAAAGCTTTTCGTACCGCGAATAGGAAAAAGAATGAAGCTCGTATTAACGTTTCTCTATTCTGTTCTTGCCCCTTTTATTATTGTATCATTGGCCGGCCTTGCCGATTCACCGGGCGGCATTGTAGCCTTTTTGTTATATGCTGTGTCTGTTTTTATGTCTACTATGGAAACTAGAAAGCCTTAAATGGGGATAGGGTATGCTTATCTGCCCACACTCCCCTCTCTAAAAGCGAATGGACCTGGAGGAAAGTATTCCGGGTCCATTCTTTTCTTACTTCGGGGCAGCTGCAGCTCACGCTCCAGGTTCTTCCGGAAGAGGGCTGGCTTTGTGCCGGCACGCTGGCGACGGTGTCCGGATCGATCAACTGCAGCTTACGCTCCTGGTGCTTCCGGAAGAGGACCGGCTTTGTGCCGGCCGCTGGCGACGATGGCCGGATCGATCAACTGCAGCTCACGCTCCTGGTGCTTCCAGATGAAGCCCGGCTTTGTGCCGGTGTGCCGGCGACGATGGCCGGACGGGGAAGCTGCAGCTCACGCTCCTGATGCTTCCGGAAGAAGGACCGGCTTTGCGCCGGCAAGCTGGCGACGACGGCCAGACGGGGAAGCTGCAGCTCACGCTCCTGGTGCTTCCGGAGGAAGGCCAGCTTTGCACCGGCGCTCCGGCGACGGCGTCCGGATCGAGCAGCTGCAGCTCACGCTCCTGGTTCTTCCGGAAGAGGACCGGCCTTGCACCGGCGCACCGGTGACGACGGCCGGACGGGGAAGCTGCAGCTCATGCTCCTGATTCTTCCGGAAGAGGAGCGGATTTGCACCGGCGCGCCGGCGACGATGGCCGGACCGAACAGCTGCAGCTCGCGCTCCTAGTGCTTCCGGGAAGAGGCCCGGATTTGCGCCGGCACGCTGGCGACAGTGTCCGGACGGGGAAGCTGCAGCTCACGCTCCTGGTTCTTTCCGGGAAGAGGCCCGGATTTGCACCGGCGCGCCGGTGACGATGGCCGGACCGAACAGCTGCAGCTCGCGCTCCTAGTGCTTCCGGGAAGAGGCCTGGCTTTGCGCCGGCACGCTGGCGACAGTGTCCGGACGGGGAAGCTGCAGCTCGCGCTCCTGGTTCTTCCGGAAGAGGACCGGCTTTGCACCGGCGCTCCGGCGACAGCGGTCGGACTAATCAGCTGCAGCTCGCGCTCCTGGTTCTTCCGGAAGAGGACCGGCTTTGCACCGGCGCTCCGGCGACAGCGGTCGGACTAATCAGCTGCAGCTCGCGCTCCTGGTGCTTCCGGATGAAGCCCGGCTTTGTGCCGGTGCGTCGGCGACGGTGTCCGGACCGATCAGCTGCAGCTCACGCTCCTAGTTCTTCCGGAAGAGAACCGGCTTTGCGTTCGGCGCTAATAGAAAAAGGGAAGTGGCCTAGTTCATCTGCTCCCAAAGTCAATAAAATAAAAAGAGCCGCGATCCTACGGCTCTTTTTCGCTTATATGATGAATAGTTGCTGCAATACAATGATGGCCCTTTTTAGATCTTCATCGCTCTTTCCCGTTAGTAGATCTAAAGCTTCTAAAAATTTTTTATTGTGATTGACTGGAAGTCCATAATGGTAATCAAATAGCACTCTAAAATCAACATCAAGCGCTTTGGCGATTTTCTCTAACGTCAAAATCGTGATGTTTTGCTGGCCACGTTCTACCAGCCCGATGTACGAATGCTGTGTATCCACCAATTCAGCCAATTGTTCCTGGGTTAAACCCTTTTCTTTTCGAACTGCTCTGATTTTTGCCCCGATGAAAATTAACAAAGAAGTATCCACAATATCACGCCCCTATTCAGAAGTTTAATCTGGTTGTTACAGCCGAATAAGAGTGACAAATATTCAATTAATGATAAAATGGAATATATAATATCCATTATACTTAAAATAAATTTAAAATCATTGAGATAATAATTATAAAAAGGAGAGAACAGAAGGCTATATGTCAAAATTGGAAATTGTATTTGTAGTTGGGTGGACACTGTTAGGAATCGGTGGATTTGCAAGTAACGAGTATTCGAGAATGAAGGAAAAGAAAAAGCAAAAAGGTGAGGATGATAAAAATATAAATAACCAATCAAAATCCCGCCCAGTAGAGTAGGTTTGATTGGCTTACTATAAATTCAAATTTAAACTATAATACAAAAATTAATTATTTGTTCGACGTTCACACACTGCATCTGCAACTGCTGCCGAAGGTGCTTTCTTAAGGCTTGATTTCGGCGCTACAACCTGACGCCGAAGTTATCATACATTTCTCAATTGTCGTCTCTTCTCCTTCAAATTCGATGGTAATTTTGTGGAGGTCGATTCTCTGAATGAATCCCGTTATTGTGTGCTGGCGTTTGTCTCTATGGTAAACAATATTGACTTCTGTGCAGTTTTTTAATGCCGATCGCAGCGTGTGATGAATCTCCGCTATAGCATCCTCTGCCAACAATGGCTTTTCAGCATCGTTACGTTCGTTCCAAAGATCATTGAGCATACTACGATGTTCGGGAGACATAAGCGACACCCATTTTTGTCCACCTCGATCTTTTATGTTCATTTTACTTGTGCCCTCCAATCTTGCCTAGACGGTTCATTGCCGTTTCGAACGTGCTGCCCCGGAACACTACGGGATGACCGTATTTGGACTCCAGTTTATCCATGACCTTTCCTAGCGCACCTGCCCGCGCCTCTTTAACAGGGGAATCGAACAGACTTACTTGTATCTGATCTTCACCCACCAAATTGGTGATGCCGACACTCACATGTCGAATCGGCCCGTTAGGTGCTTCCTGAAATAGCTCCACTGACGCCGCATACAATTTATCTGGGTTCCGAGTGGCTTCTTGCAAAGTTAAAGATTTATTGAATGCAGGTATAAATGAATGAACGCTGTATCCGATCGACAAACTTATCGTTCTGCCAGCCGAGCAAATTCGCCGCAACCGACTTGCTATGTCATCCCAGTGGTATAACATAACAGGCAGCACTTCCTCCTTTGTATGGTCACGAAACAACGTTTGGCCATGAGAGTAACCCTTGCTCTCACCAAATTCCCACGGCTCGATCACCGGCGAAAAATCCAAGCCGTGAGAGTGGTAATACAGCTGTTCGCCCATAATTCCGTATCTTTTAGAGAGATTTTTTAACGATGAATTGGCAAGCCCGCCTAAAGTGTAGACTCCAGCGATATTCAGATTCCGCGCCATCCTCGAACCAATTCCCCATATATCCCCTATCGGATGGTGCCACAGCTTTTTTTCTACATCGTCATAACTGCACTCGGCAATGCCGCTGGCGATCCTTTTTGCTTCTACATCCATGATGACTTTCGAGATTAAACGATTTGGTCCAAGACCGATACTAACCGAAAGACCAAACTGATTCTTGATACTGCTCTGGATCAACCTCGCTGCCTCTAAAGGCGGACCCAGCCACTTTTCCGTGCCATTTAGTGTGACCCAATTCTCATCGCAGGAGTAGGGACGTATGGCTTCGAGAGGTACATAACGGCTAAGTAAACGCACAACCTCTACTGACCTCTCAAGGTACAAAGGCATCCGCGACTGAGCGACAATAATCCGCCGATCATTAGGAACCTCGTATAATCTCGAACCAGTCTTGATTTTGTATTCCGCCTTCATTTTTGGAGTCGCTGCCAGTATAAGGGATCCGCTTGCGACGACGAGATAAGTGGTCAATGGATCTAGCCCACGTTCAATACATTCAACACTCGCGTAATAGGATTTTGAATCGAGGCAGATAACTTGGTTGCGCGGCAATTTTTCGTAGTCCAGCATCATTGGCTATGGTTGCCTCCGAATTTTCAATAGTATTGCCGAAAGCTCAGCTTCCATCAAGCTACTAATCATTGTGAATTTATGTGTATATCCTCGCACTTTATAATCAACTTCAATGCCAGACCTTCCAGCTTTCGACGTAAGGACAAGAATACCGCGTTTTGACATCTCTTTTTTCACTTCGCGAATCGCCGGTTCAATAGCGCTCTCAACATCATTTAGGTAAAAAACCAAATGATTATAGATGATACCCTTGTGGGCTTTAATTGCTGCAATGTCTCTGTGAAGCATGCTCTGGAGCATCGGCAGCAAAGTGTGCTCTTTAATGAGGCGAATATCTGTTTCTGTTAAAATAGGATTCACACTCATATAAAATCACCACCAAAATAGAACATGTATTCCTATTAATTATACACCGAACATACGTTTGTTATGCAAGGGGAATATCTGGAAAAAATATAGAGTAATGAGGGGATTTTAAATGGGGGTGAGACCGCATCTGGAAGACCATGGACGCGAGCTGTCTGCCGTCGCCGGCGTACCGATCGCAGCGCGGCCCACATCCGGAAGAAGCAGGAACGACGGGCTGCGTTGTCGTCTGCCGGGAGCGAAAGACCACCCCAATTCTCGCCCCCGTGAGGGGGCTGCGACCGCCATAGCATGGCGGCTCCGCAAGTATCAACCCCACCAACCTCCCCAGGCTTGGGGAGGCTCCCTCGCCGGGATGCAGGTTCCCGAACGCAAGGTTCGGGAACGACATTCAGGGTCGGAGAAGGGAAGCCGCTTGCGTCAAGGTCGGTCGC
>NZ_JBYLHY010000041.1:0-61833 GCF_057749925.1 Paenibacillus sp. sgz302191 | reverse complement strand
AGAAGCATCAGAAAAATTCTCGGCATTAATGAACGATGTGGTCAAATTGTGAGCAAATGCATTTCCATAATCATTAGAACCCCCGTAATATAAGGCCTCTGAGCATCATTACAATAATCAGCATCATGACTGTAATCAAAATATTTCGCACACACAATCAACCTTCCCTTATTTAGTTAATAGAATTAAATAAACGCTGGCCTTCTACGATCCACGGATACATAAACACCCGAAACGTGTTGAGAATCGGCAGCCCGGCAAGCACGAAAAGCATGTAGGATACCGTTTCCTTCCTGCTTTCCCGGACAAGCTCCATCTTCTCCTTGTAATCCTGTATCCGCTGCCTTAGCAGCCCGTAATAATCCTCATGCTCGTTAAGTCTCAGCGCGTTCAACGTTTCCCCAAAGCTGTATGCCTCGTCCGTACCCAACCTTTGCTTGAATCGGCGGATAGCCGATTCGGCATCCTGGTACCACTCATTTATGAGCAGTTGAAATGCCCCGCGAACGGTCCGCGTCCGGGACACGCATTGCGACAGCTTGGCATGCAGGTTCAACCTCGATTCGCTGTAATACAGCAGATGATGGCTGACGACATAAATCTCTTTGACGATGCGGTGGGCTCTCTGCTCCTTCATATAAGCCAGTACTTTTTTATCCAAAAGCACGAAAATAAGCAAACATGACGCTGCAGCCAGCACATAGACCGGATTCACAAAAAAAGTAAACATCTGGTACCGGAACGCCAAACAGCTGCCGATGGACACAAGCATCAATACAATGGCCGCCAAGCGGCGGCCCCCCTCGAACAATGCCGCATCAACCTGAATACCGCAGCCGTGCAGAAGCTGCCTCTTCTCCTCGATTTTTTTGCCGCCGATCCTTAAAACTTTGAGCAGCCAGCCGGGCGGCCGTTTTTCCCGGACTATTTCGGCGATCCCAAGCGCCCGCCACCTTCTCGTTCTCACCGGCATTTGAGCCAGCACATGATAGAGAGCCGCAGCGATGACGATAAAAAGAAGCCCGTTCGACAAAACTTGAAGCCAATAAAGCTGCGCGCTCGCTATAACCATTGACATCCCCTCACATTCTTCGCAGAGATAAATAAATGCCCATCAGAAACGACGCAAAAATAAGCAGCAAGGCATCCAGCAGCATGTTCCGCCCTCCCGGATCCAGGACATAGTACTGATAGGCGCTTTCCGGATTAATTTTAAAATTGATGAAGAGAAATAAGACAAGAAACAAAATCGGAGTAAAATTGGCGATGCGTATTTCAAGCAGCTTGTTCCGTTCCGCCTGATCGGATATTTGCGCTTTGCGCATATCGGTAATTAATACCTTTAAGCTTTCTCCGACATAGCTCCCTTCGCTTAGCGCAACTCTCACAATTCCGACAAAATAGTCGGCCCAAACGTGGCCCAACGTAAGCGAAAAAATTCGCAAACTTTCCTCCGTATCCCTTTGCGTCATCAAATTGCGGTAGAGCTGCTCGAAAACCGGTTTAATCGGATACAAAATCCGCTCTTCTTCCAGACATGCTTGCAGGGCTGTCCGCAAATTTTTGTGCGGAGCAATCATATAATACTGGTAAAACACTTCCACCGCAGGCAAAAAATCCAGTCTGGTGTGCATGCGCAGGCTAACCAGCTTCATCCGCAGCGCCATAAAAGGCAGCGAAACGCAGATCAGCGCGACGATGGCAACTCCCTTGAAGCTTTGAAAAAACAGTGCCCCCGTCATAGCTCCTCCCAAAAACAGCAGGACGCTAATCATCAATAAATTTGCAACGGTTAAAGAAGATTCGACGGATTCCAGCATCTCGCTCAAATACGAATAAAGCCGATATCTTTGGGCCAAATATTCGCTTAATCTGCTGCCGATTCGGGCATGTCGGACATAGTGAAGCCTGTACCTCGCTTTACGCTGTCGGATGAGCGCATGGAGCAATGCTCTTACGGATAAGTAACACAGGGCGAAAAGCATCAGGAGAAAGCTGTATTTGGCGAAAATCATCATCCGCTCATTCGCCCTCTTTCCCGATCCATCCGAACCGTGTCAGCAGCGCATAACTGATTCGGTCCTTTTTGTAGATTTTTTGCGATGCGCTATCCGACAATTTCCCGGGAAATTTCCATCGATTTTCGGAATCGTCATAAACTGCGAGATCGCTTACATGGACCTCCCCGTTTTTGTAACTGTACTCGCCGATTCTCACCATTTTTCGTTTTCCGTTGACGACAGCCATCTCCATTCCGATATGTGTCACATATTCCGTGATCCGTTTGGCCAGACGGGCGGAATCCATGCCCCTGCCGTCCAGCATGCACATATCGGCGATCGCATCCGGTACATCCTCCAATTCGCTGACATGGACGGACGTTATGCTCCCCTCATGCCCACGCGTGCAGGCCCGAACATATAAGTTCGCGTCGTTATCGCGTATTTCGGCATGGCAGATGCGTTTGGGGGATTGGCGCAGCGCCAGCTTAAAAGCCTGTAAACCCGAATGCCGGGGATCTTCTTCGTCGATCTCGTACTCAACGATGTTTTTATGCGGAAAATCCCGCCGCAAATTCAGCTCGAATCTCGACTCGATCGTAATGATGCGCTCATTATCGTCCATTTCCGCAATAATCGCTTTGATCAGATTCGTTTTGCCGGAATTCGTCGGTCCGATCACGACCATGTTGAAGCAGGAACGTATGAAACATAAGATCAAATCTCTCATTTTGTCATCGATGGTCGCTAATTCCGGCGAAGCGAGAGCAGCAAGATCGAATCGCTGTACCGTATAAAAACGTATCGTTAAAGTCGGCTCTGCAGTGAACCCGAAGCCAGTCATCGTAACGCGCGAACCGTCCCGAAGCACAACCTCGGCCCATCGTTTGCGCGGATTTAACGTATCCTGATTAAAAAGCACCAAATTTTGCTGAATCCGTTCCAAATCGCGCACCGAAGGCAGCGAGTGAACGGACGGAACGGGCGTTCCGTTCCTTACTTCAAAAATCTGCCTCCCCACGACCTGGATCTCTTCCAGACCTTCCCGGTTTTTGAGCACAAGCTCCAGCACGTTAAGGCCGATAATCTCGGCAAATATCGCTTCCGGCAAAGTAGCGAAGCTGCTGACGCCGGGAGGAAGCTCGGATAGCCTGCGCTTGGCGGCCAAATCGTGAATCATCGCGAGCAGTTTGCCGCGGTCTTCCTCATAGCCGAGAATGGCGCGGTTCAGCGTCTCGTTGTACTGCTGTTTTTCCTCGTCGTTTCGCCCTTTCGCCATCGCCAACTCGCCGCGGATGTCCTGCACCCACTGCTGAAACACACTATCCGCCTGAGCGCGCTCATCAAACCGGTTTGAGCGCTCAAACCGTTCAGACATGCCCCTCCCCGTGATCGCCTCCTTGTCGCTGCGCGCGTGCATGTACGTAATGACGGAAAATTTCTCCTCGCTCACTTCTCTCACCCGCTTTCCCGCAAAATGTCGTCAAGTCGCCGCACGCCTTGTTAAAATCCGTCTGATCCAGGTCGCTTTGCGCGAGACCGATCTTCGGGGCAGCTGATAATATTCGCTCAGCTTGCGCGCGATAGCGGCCGTTTCTTCTCTCATCGGATGGCCCGGCTTGTACAGCTCCAGCAGTTTCCCCTGATTGCAAAATGAAAGGGCGTCGGCATGTCTGGAAATTTCCCCGATCAGATGCAGCTGGGTTTCTTTCCGAATGTCTTTGCTGTTGAAAGCCTCCCTTTGCGGACTTGTATCCGTCTGTACGGCGATCAAGTCGAAGGTGTCCGGCTGCAGTCCGAAAACAGAGCCAACCTGCCTGATCCATTTGGAGAAGTCCTCCTGGAACTGGGCCAGATCCGGGGTCGTCACGACGATCCTCGTATCGGCTTCCAACAGGCCGCAAACCGTCGCCGCATTATCCCAGTAGGCGTTTACCTCGACTACGCACACATCGAAAGCGGCACGGGCGACGCGCAGCAGATGTACGACCTCCATCGGCGTAAAAAACTCCGCCTGCTCTCTGAGCATGTTGCCAAAGAGCACATGCAGCCCCGGCGCTTCGCGCAGCTTGTCGCATACTTGCCGCAGCCTGTGGGGCGTCAAGCTTTGCGCCTTAAGCTCGGCCCGCAATCCGTCGAGCGTGAACGCATTGTCGTCCCGTCCCAAATAACGGTGAAGCTTGGAGCTTTTCAAATTCAGGCACATATACCCTACACTTGCGGAAGATTCCGCCGCCAAAGCGTATGCCGTGCCGAACGAAGCAAGCGTAGTGCCGATATTCGGCGTAGAACCGACAAAAGCAATCAGCTTTCCCTGCCCTTGGGAGGAGGATGAATCGGTTTCCGGCTGATCGATCCAGGCTCTGATCAAATCCGCAATAATCGCCGTCCCCCGGCCCGGCTGGACGTAATCAAGCTTTTTCAGCTTGCACATCTTGACATATTTCACGTTGACGGACGTTTCATGGTAATTGGATATAAGTACCATAATTTTCATCCCCGGCCATTGCTTCCGATAACGTTCGAGCGTTTCTTCCAAAACTCCGAAATCCATATGTCGGTCGGACACAATCAGGCGGGAGTAGGGCTGCTTAAGCAATTCCCGCTCCATCTCCTCCGCAGATGCGCATACCGTCCAGTCCAAATGCTCTTGAAACACCACATTCGTCAGTTCATCGATCAACCTTTCGTCCGTCGAATGCAAAATAGCTTGCATCATAATCCCCCCTTCATTCTACCGACAGAATCGAGGAGGAGCTGAACGCGATGACGAGCTTTGCTTTTTTGGTGCTGCAGAGCCGGTCCACTTCCAGCCACTCTTCCTCCGTCAAATTCAAATTAATTTGATCGATCGCCCCGTTGGCCTCAAGCCGGGACACGTACATTTTTTCCGCATCTCCCTCCGCTTTCGACAATAGATTGGAATTTTTGGGATTGTCGATTTCGACGTTAGCCGACGATTTCACGGAAGCGACAACGATTTCCTGATCAAAAAGCTTCCGCGGACTCCCGTCGGCAGACGACACAAAGAGGCGGACCAGATCCCCGGCCCGGATACCGTTGGAAACCGACAGCAAATATTCCTTCGGTATTTGAAAAGTCGCCTGACGCCGGGACGGCAGCAAATGATACCGGTTTACTTTCCATTTCAAAATCGGCTCGTGCGTACCTAGCGGGAGCAGCGATTCCTGACCGATCACCTCCTCCAAATCCGTAATCATATCGCTTGTAACACTTCCTTTCTGAACAGCTTTAAGCCCCACCATGTCACGGCTTATCAAAGTGCCTGTCCGGATAAAATCTTGAGGCACGACGACCTGAACAGTTTGCTGCAGCTCCACTTGATTCATTTGCAGCACATACACGGCATAGACAAGACAACCGGCGACAATCGCCGCCGTGAAACTGATGAACATGCTTCTCCTGCGATTCAATGCCGCTCCCCCTCTCCCTCTCAAGCAGTTAAAAAGCAAAAAAGAACGCAAACCCCGGACTCATGTCCGAAATCTGCGTTCTTCGCAAATCTAGCGATGTTTGTTGTGTTCATTCCAAATATTACACTAAATACACATATATGTAAATACCTTTTTTCTTTGCGAATGACAAACCGCCTGTCCATCCGTTTGGGAGACGAATGAAACAGGCGGTTCTTCCGCACCATGCTCAAGTAATTCTAAAGTACCATACTCTTTTAAAAGTTTCAACATATTCTTACAAATCCTTTATAAAAACTTTATAACAAGTTAACTCTATTAAAATGTGCATCCGTTATACTGATATGAAACAGAATTGAGAGGAGAATTTCTACGATGAAAAAGTTGAAATTATGCGGCGCCGTTATTTCAGGGGTTTTGATTTCGGTGCTAACCGCAGGCTCCGTTTTCGCTGCGCCGGTCAAACCGGTCTCTCACGTGGAGTGGATGCAAAAGAAATCGTGGGTAGAAGGAGATCTCGGCGGAAACCTGGCGCTGGATCGCCCGGTCACGCTGGCCGAAGTTGTTACCGTACTGGAAAGAGTACAGGGCTTGACCGGCATTACGACAGACAGCGCCGTCGCCAAGCGTCATTGGGCTGGGGGCCAGCTTTCTTTGGCTCAGTCCAAAGGTCTGATTACCGCCGACGAAGCCGCGTCTCCCGATCAACGGCCCACAGCTGCGCAAATCAAACAAATCGCGGCCAAATTAAACTACGACCTGACCCTTCCCGAGGAATCCACGGTGAC
The DNA here is from genome assembly GCF_057749925.1 of Paenibacillus sp. sgz302191. NCBI lineage: Bacteria > Bacillati > Bacillota > Bacilli > Caryophanales > Paenibacillaceae > Paenibacillus > Paenibacillus sp. sgz302191. Next base: position 55,611 of record NZ_JBYLHY010000041.1, on the reverse strand, counting down.
ACGCGGAAGCTTTCTGAACGCTCTTGGAGATGCGGTTACGCTCCACATCACAATCGGACATACGAACGACGTGCACGGGCACATCGAAGAAAACAAAAGCAACAAAGAATTCGGTTATGCGAAAATAGCGACGCTGATCAAACAGTGGCGCGGTGAGAATCCGAATTTCCTGCTGATGGACGCCGGCGATACGTTTCAAGGCACCGTTTTTGTCAATCAATTCAAAGGAGAATCCATCCTGCCTATCCTGAACGGGCTGAAATACAATGCGATGGCCGCAGGAAACCACGAGTTCGACTTCGGCTACAAGCAGCTGCTCAACCTTCGCGATCAGTTGAAATACCCGATAATTAACGCCAACGTCTTTACAAGCGACGGCAACAACCTGCTGGAACCGGTGTACTATGCGGAAATCGGCGGCAAAAAGTTTGCCTTCCTCGGCTTCGTAACGGAAGAAACGCCGATACTGACCCACCCGGACAACGTGCAGGGACTGACTTTCAAAAGTCCTGTCGAAATCGCCAAAAAAGTAGTGCCCGAATTGAAAAAGAAAGTGGACCGGGTCGTCGTCGTCTCCCACGTAGGCATCGAAACGGACCGGGAAATCGCCAAGCAAGTGCCCGGAATCGACCTGATTATCGGAGGCCACTCCCACACCCCGCTCCGCGATCCGGAAGTCGTTAACGGAACTTACATCGTGCAGGATTGGGAATACGGCAAATCGCTCGGACGCGCTGACTTATACTATTATAAAAACGAGCTGGTCAACTTTACCGGCGGCCTGCTGGAATATGACGAGAACGTCCAGCCCGATCCGGACGTCGCCAAACAAGTGGAAACGATTGTGAAACAAATCGATACCGCGTTAAACGTAGTCATCGCCAAAACCGATGTCGATCTGGACGGCGACCGCAACTTCGTCCGCAAACGCGAAACGAATCTGGGCGACTTCATCACAGACGTGATGGTGGAGCGCACCCAATCCATTCAAGGAAACAATGCCGATGTGGCGCTGACTAACGGCGGAGGCATCCGGACGCAGGTAAAAGCGGGCGACATCACGAAAAAAGCGCTCTACGACGTGCTGCCGTTCCCGAACACCGTCGTCATTCTCGATGCCAAAGGCAGCGAGCTGAAAGCAGCCCTTGAAAACGGCGTCAGTCAGGTGGAAAACGGCGCAGGCCGGTTCCCGCAAATCAGCGGCATGTCCTTCACCTACAATCCGGCCAAACCTGCCGGCCAGCGCGTCCTCGAAGTCAAAGTAGGCGGCCAGCCGCTTGACCCGGACAAAACATACAAGCTGGCAACCAACGATTTTATCGCAGCCGGCGGCGACGGGTACGAAATGTTCAAAGGCAAAAAGGCGCTGAACACCGGCATTACCCTCTATGAACTGGTAGAGGAAGCGCTCGGCAAACGCAAATCGATCAGCCCCAAAACAGACGGCCGCATCACGGAAGTGAAAGAATAACCGCTTGTATCGCTAAAATACAAAGGGGCTGTACGAAAAGAGGACCTCAATTCCACTTAGTAGTGGAATTTGAGGTCCTTTTGCCTGATTTTCGGGCTGTCCCGTACATTGCGAACGGGACAGCATCTTTGCGCGCCGCGGCTACGCCTGCACCTCGGCGAGCGTCGGCAGCGCCGGGATCGCGCCCCGGCGTGTCGTCGTGATCGCGCCCACGCGGTTCGCGAACGCGAATACCCGCTCCGCGGCTCCGGCTTCGCCGAGCGCGTCCGCGATCCCAGCCGGCGAAGCGCCGAGCGCCGCCAGCTGCAGCAGCATGGCGCCGACGAAGCTGTCGCCGGCGCCGGTCGTATCCACGGCCGCCGCAGGCTGGCCGGGGAAGGTCACATCCTGCCGTGCGGTCACGACACGGCAGCCCTGGGCGCCCAAAGTGATGACGATCACTTTGGGGCCTTGCGCCAGCAGCTGCTGCGCCCCTGTGGTCGCGTCGGTGCCGAGGAGGAATTCGATTTCCTCCTCGCTCACCTTGACCACATCGGCCAGCGGCAGCTGCGCGAGTATTTCCCGCCGAGCGGCGTCGGCGCTCGGCCACAGCGCGAGGCGCACATTGGGGTCGTACGACACCAATGCGCCAAGCTCGCGCGCGCGGCGCGCCGCATCGAGCGTCGCGGTGCGGCAGGGCTCGGCGATCAGCGACACCGAGCCGAAGTGATACACGGCCGCGTCCGCCAGCCACTGCGCCTCGACTTCGTCGGCGCGCAGCAGCATGTCCGCCGCCGGGTCGCGGAAAAACAAAAAGTCGCGCTCGCCGCCCGCCCGCAGCGACACAAAAGCCAGACCGGTCTTCGCCTCATCGGTCTGGATTACAGCCGCCTGCACGCCGACTTCCTCAAGCGTGCGCTTCAAATAATCGCCGAACGGGTCGCGGCCGATTTTGCCGATAAACCGCGCCTCGCCGCCCAGTTTGGCGACGGCTGCCGCCACATTGGCCGGCGCTCCGCCTGCCGCCCGCTGGAAGGCGGCCACATCCGCCAGTGCCTGCCCGTTCACGTCCGGCACAAAATCGATCAGCAGCTCGCCCAAACAAACAATGGTTTTATTTTCCTTTATTAACATCATAAAACATCTCCTTAGTAACCTAAACCATTCATCATGTAGCACTTAGCTTGACCAAAGCATCGGAATGCCAATACTATTTCGGTCCGAAAAGGCAAAATTCCTTTCAAATCCTTGCATAATTTTATGGCAGTGACCCGCTAATAAACGGTTTTCCTGGACATCCATCGACCGCTACAGCTTCGGAAAACCTGCGAAAGTGCAGGCTTTTTTTGCGAATATGACTCATTTTGGGAAAAGCCTGCGATTGCGCAGGAATTTCGGGTAAAAATGGGTCAGATCCCCTGTACCCACTGAAAAAGCTGCACTTTTGCAGGAATTTCCCGCACCAGGCTTCTCAACAGGCAAAAAGCTGCACTTTTGCAGGTTTTCTCCGCGTTGTCAAACAGATGTGCCGCCGGCTCTAGCGAGCGGCCACGCTTTTCGCAGCGCTTGCGCCCCTGCCGCTAACGAAATCAAAAAGCATCCGAGAACAACAAACGGAAGCGTCGACCATTCAAAAACGGAGCGGCCCAGATACGTTTGCCAGCCGAGCGCCAATAAGCCGAGCACGTAGGCGGTGCCTGCGGTATGAAGCAAACTGCTGCGGGCCTTGGCCGTCAGCGGGGTTCGTTTGGTCAGCCAGGCGACAATCGGCATGGCTTGCAGAGCGTGGAAGCCGAGACCGTGCAGCCAAATTATATTGCCATGAAGGCCAACGGTTCGGCCCATATTGAGAGAAATCCAGATACCGGCCGCAAACGAAAGCATGATTGCGACCATCGCATAGCGGATGCCCAGCACCAGCTCCGGTTGGAGCGCGATTGCTTTTCGGCGGAAATATTGAACTGCCAGGAATAGATAACTCAGAATCAACAGCAAAGCGACAAAAGCAAAAATAGAACCGACCATTGCATCAAAATGTGTGCCGCCCTTTACAAATCTCGGGTTGACCCCGCGGAAATTTTGAACGGTTTCAGCAAAGTAAGAATAAAGCGCCAGAATAATATAAAACCATCGAAAGAAAGCTCTGCCTCTGGTACCCAACTCGGAAAAAGGAGCGATTGCCGCCGTCGAAATCAAAAACATACCCAACGCAGCATTGAAGGAGAACGCATTTAGAACGTTGCCTTTAGGGGAAACGGGCCCTCCGTACAACAACACCCATACTGCACATATCCCTGCAAGCAGAAAGCCAAGCATTCCTGTAAGAACCAACCACTTTTCCCCTTGGAAAATTTTGCGATTTAAATTCGTTGTTTCAACCGAACTCCTCATTTTTGTATTACCCATCATATTCACTCCCCATCACCATCATCTTTGACTTTTCCATTATATGGTTCGGAGAATTTTTCAAAAACTTGCTCAAGTCCAGTCTTTTTCCCGGCCCCCAGACGGATACTTCCTCCGACTTAAGAAGTGAGATAAACCTCTATCGATGTCTTTCGAAGATGTGAGGGCCGCGTTTAGAGGCAGGTTTATTCGCTGGTAAAAAACCACTGACCCGCACGGTCAGTGGTTTTCATGTTATTTCACCTGTATTTGCATTTCTGCGCTTTCATCCCGGTCGTTTTCGACACCTTCGCCCTTCAAAAAGCTTGCGTACACTTTAATTGTATAAGTTCCGGGCGGCAAATACGCCGGGTTGGAGTCCGGATTTTCCAGGAACTTTTGGTAATCTGGCTTGCCGCTTTTCCGGAAATTAAATTCCAATATCGTGCTTAGGGGAAAGTTATGAGCGATCTCATTTCCCGGGTTCAACTCCACTTTGATTCCGGATGCTGCAACATAACCGCCCTCTCTAATCCCGTCTTGATCTGTAATAGAGAAGGTGAGCGACGGCAGTCCGTGTATAAAATCTGTTTTCTCAGCGCCCTGATAAGACAGCGTGGACCATACGTTTATTACTTCGTCCCGGGCGTAGACGCTTTTGCCTGAATGAAGCGCCAGTGTAAAGTCATCGAATTTTTTTATCGAGCTAACCGATGCGTATTTTTCGGAATTTTGGGGCTGATTGATTTCAATAGCTGCAGATTTTTGATCGTAATAGACGGCTCCGCCCAATTGATCCGCCACATACCTGAGGGGCACGTAAGTGCGGCCGTTAATGTTAAAAATCTGAAGTTCCCCGGGTAGATCTTTCTTAACGCCATTGACCTTTAGCGCTGCGGATGATTTGGTTATTTGCTCCGGGTTATCCGCATTTGTCGTTGAAATCATGGCAACGAACAAACCGCTTGCGATAAGTAAAATTTTACTGATCCTTGACTTCTGCACGCTTGCTCCTCCTTCAATTACAGCTAAGGCTTGACACGTCCCGAAAATTCCAATCAAATCATAAGATTGATGATATTTTCCATATTTTATTAATACACGCTGCATAACCAAACGTCAAGAAGAGGCCTTGCAAGGGCCGCACGCAAGCGCCCCCACAGGCCTCTTCTCTATTCAATCAACGAGCTTAAATGTTAACCCCGATAATTGCGCCTCCTCTTCCATCCCTTCGATCAAAAGAGCCACCCGATTCCCGCTTTCTTTGAACCAAGGCTTCGGAAGATAGAACAAGTTTTGGGCTCCGCCGGTCATATGAGGTCGCAAGCCGTCCCCCTAAACGGGGATCGGCAATTGAAAGACGCTCCGCCGGGCTCAGGGGCGAACACAAGCGTTCCGACGAGCCGACCGAGCAGCTTATTTGCGCCTTCGCTCCGCGGGGCACCGAAGGTCGGCGCAGCCGTTTGTGAAGCAGCCGGCCGGGCGGCAAAACTGCAACTGCGAGGCCGCTCGCTTACCCCGCGCAGCTCCCAGCGCGCGGGTTGCGCTGCATGACGGCGGGCGGGTAGCCGCACCCGCTGGCAACGCGGAAAAGCCTGCAAAAGTGCAGGCTTTTTTCGCAAAAATGGTTCATTTCGGCGAAAAGCCTGCGATTGTGCAGGAATTTTCAAGGAAAATGAACCTGAGCTCCTGTTCGCGGCAAAAAGCCTGCACAATTGCAGGAATTTGTCGTGGCCAGCGCATCCATCGGGCAAAAACTGTACTTTTGCAGGCTTTTTCCGCCCGCATTGCCGAGCAATTGCTGCCTCCTATCGCGCGAATTCCTGACTTTTGCAGGCTTTCTCCGCGCAAACAGGCAGATTGTGCGACTGGCTCCGGCGTACGGGTTTCTGGGACCTGATTATTTTCATTCTGTGGGGTCACGTTTTGTCCACGGCGCCATGAGAGTTTTTGCAGGTTTTCCGGCCTGCCAAGCCGCGGCTACATGAACAGTTGCGCAAGTTGCGGCGATAAAGCGAAAAGGGTCTGGCCCTCCGGCAGCCAACGCTGCGTTTGGGTCAGACCCTTTCCCATTCAGCTTGCAAATATGACTAGCATTTATGATGATGGAAAAAACCGCGGGTAATAATGATTAGCAGGATGAAGAGAACAAGAATGCTTCCGACGTTGTTGTAAGGAGCGACTGCTACCGGCTTCACATGATGCACGGGTTTCGGATACACTACAGCAGTTTGCTGGATCGCGTGCAAATGAATGTTATGATGAATCGGTTTAGGCGCGACAGGCGGCGCGTAGGCGGCCGGCATCACGTTCGGCATTGCATTCGGCATGGTGTAGGCCGGCATTACGTTTGGCATCATGTTTGGTCCCGTATGAATCGGCATCGTATAAGTCGGGAATACGGGAGCTGCGTTATTTGGTCTTAGATATTCCATGGAAAAGCACCTCCTTTATTTCGTTAGCTGAAGTTGGTGACGTGGTTGTTTAGGTGGTTAACTTACAACATCAGTCTATGGGAGCGCACCTATTCAGAACACGGTAAATACCCAGAAGAAATAAAATTGGTTTCCTGTCATGGATGACGAGCCGTCGCAAACGAAAAGACTGTCCGCTAATCGGACAGTCCCTCTCGGTTACACATATGGATTATTGTCGCGTTCGAAGCCGATCGTCGTTTTTGCGCCGTGTCCGGGGTACACGACGACATCGTCTTCCAGGACGAACAGCTTGTCCTGAATCGAGTCCAGCAGCGTGTTCGTGTCCCCGCCCGGAAGGTCGGTACGGCCTACCGAAAGCTTAAACAGCACGTCGCCGCCGAACAGGTGCTTGTCGTAGAGGAAGCTCACGCTTCCCGGCGAATGGCCCGGCGTGTGGAAAACTTTCAGCCGGATGCCGAGAAACTCCAGCACCTGGCCTTCGTCCAGCGCGTATTCCGCCGGATCGGTCACAATCTCCGCGCCCAGCTCCGGCCAGCGCGCAGAGCCGTTCTTCTTCGGATTGGTCAGCCAATCCGCTTCCAGGTCGTGTATGTATACCGGACAGCCTTTGAGCTTGCGGATCGCGTCCACGCCGCCGATATGGTCAAAATGCGCATGCGTCAGCAAAATCGCCTCGATGTCCAGATCGCCGATTTTGTTGATCAGCGGCTGCGGGTTCATGCCGGGATCGATAATGATCCCTTTTTTCGTATCCGGGTCGGACAGCAAGTATGCGTTGGTGCTGAGCGGACCCAGAGGGAACGTATCTATTTTGATCATCTTTATTCGCTCTCAATCTTTTAGAGATGCTTGCCCTTAAAACGTAGAAATCAAATCGCGAAGCTCTTTGACGATCACGGCGTGATAACCGTTGCCTTCGCCGTATTGACGGCCCATTTCCGCCCGGGCAACTTGAATTTTCTCGTTGTAATCCGCAGCCTCGCGGTCGGGGTTTTCCTGCTTGAATTTCGCCATTACCGCCTGTACATTTTGCGGACGAGGTCCCCATTGGCCTAATACGAAACCGCCTGTATCCGTGAAAATAACGATCGGAATCGCGCGGCCGCCCATCGTCAGGAATTGGTCCATCACGTCCATATTTTGCTCCTGGATCAGCACTTCCACAGGAATTCCGCTGTTTTCCAGCGCTTTGAACACGACCGGAACGTTGCGCACAACGTCTCCGCACCAGTCCGCGCACAGAATGAGGCAGCGCAGGTCGTCGCGGTTGTTCAAGGATTCGAAATACTCCTTGTCCTCGGCGTCAGCCCATTCGAAGCTTTCGTAGTAGGCGAGGAACTGCTCTTTATTTTTCTCCATACCGTCGATAAATTGCTGGGGCTTAATGCCTGTCCGCAGCTTGCTTGCGAGATTGATGCTCATCAATGCTCAGCCTCCTGTTACATATTTTTTATAAATGCGAGTAATGTTTCAGCTCTGCCTATATTGTAGCAAATGCTTGCGAAAGCTCCAACAGAATTGACTTCCAAGATTCAAGCGATTATTTGGCGCTTTTGTTTTTTCTTTTGATATAAAATTGATAGCCGACATACAGCACGGTCAGCACTACGGCTGCAATTATGAGAGGCTTAATATACGGGCCGGCAACCTGATCGATCGTTTCCCAGTTGTCTTTAAGCGCCATGCCGAGATACACGTACAGGAACGAATACGGTATTAACGCCAGACCGGTGTACAGGGTGAATTTGCCCAGAGGCATTTTCGCCATTCCGCCGGGAAGAGAAATCGCGTGACGGACAATCGGAATAAAACGGGCCGTGAAAATCATCCCGGTGCCGTACCGGTTGAACCAGGACTCGGCAACGTCGATGTGATGCTTGCTGATCAGCAAATATTTGCCGTATTTCTCCAAAAAGGGTCTTCCGCCGTAACGGCCGATCCAATACAGCACGATTTGGGCCAACGTCCCTCCGATGACTGCACATATGATCGCCCCGATAAAGCTGATTTCTCCTTTGGAAACAAGGTAGCCCGCGTAGGCCAAAAGCAATTCGTTAGGAATTACTTCCAGCATAAGGCCGAGGAATATGCCCCAGTAACCCAGTCCTTCCAAATACAGCAAAACATTGTGAATGAACTCACCCATTTCATAGACCTCTCTCCGCAAATAGTAGCCGGACCGCTTCTTTGTCTTGCTATTTTCGGCTCGATCCTAACCTCTCCCTATTCTACCATAGACGTGCATATGTCACCAATTTCGGTTACGGCGGCAGCATTCCGCATACATGCACAGACAAGCTCCTGCATAGGATGTACAAAAACGAATGTACAGGAGGCGGACTTTTGATGTCGAAAGTATGGATCATTCAGCGCAAACACCTAATCCTTGCAGCAGCGGCGCTCCTGATCATTGCAGCCGGATTGTTATACGCGAACCGGGAGCGGATCGTCCCCGCCATGGCGGAGCCTGCTGCCGAGCGGACCATTCATATGGTGACCGGGGAATTCAAAGCCAATACAGAGGATGGATCGACAATCGAGGCTTACCGCTGGGACCCCGGAACCGTTGTCGTACGCAAAGGCGAAAAAATAAAGCTCAACATCTTGGGCGTCAACGGCGCCAGCCACCCTTTTCTGATCGAAGGACTGAACATTAAAGGGGAAGTCAAAAAAGGCAAGGAAACCGTCGTTTCATTCACGCCGGAGCAAGCGGGCACTTACAGGTTGATCTGCATGACGCATGCCGATAAAAACCATAACGGCCCCATGATCGGCTACATCGTCGTCACGGAGTAAGCCTCCCTGGAGTCTGTCCGATGAACCACGTAGAAGGTATATGTATGCACAATGACGGTATTCATGCAGCGTGAGCGGCATATATACAGTCATTATTCAGTGGGTAAGCACAAACGCAACTCCGTCGGACAGACTCCCAAGAGCCCGGCAGGCGAAATCCGCAGAAGGCGCCGCCGCCCGCCGGACGACTCCCAACTTGGGCTTCGGGCTGCCGCCGCGCCAGTAGCTATCCGTCCTCGCTGCGCATACACATAGCAGAGAGAGGAGTGTTGAGGCGGCAATGAAAAATAACACCAATGAAAAGCACAAACAGCAGCTCCCGACTGCGCGCGGAATAAGACGGGCTTGCGGCAAGGAGCTGTACCGGACGGCCAAACGGCTGAAAACGTGGATTTCTCCGGAGCAAATGCGGCAGGCCGAGGAGCTTTACGTCAAAAAAGTAATGCTGAACCTGCCGTTCATCGTCGAGCATGGCAGCAACCGCAAACTGCTTGCCGACTGGTTCGGCGAACACGTAGGCCCGGAAATCGCTCCGCTCTGGAACGTGGAGCTTGCCGCTTTGAATCACGCATTCCGCGAAGCGTTCGGCGGATGACCGGGCCGGCCGCCGGCGGCTAGCGCCGGGTCTCGCAACGGCGCGCCGGGGGCTGCGCGCAGGGCGGCGCTTGCATGATGGCGGCCGGTCGACAGCATGCACGGCCGCGGAAAAGCCCGCCCGCCGGCGCCTCACCGGCACGGCCGCCGTGCGACGCCGCGACGCGCGCCGGGAACCGCGCGCGCGGGGTAAGCAAAACACCTGCTGCGAAAGCTCGACTGCAGCAGTTCTGCCCTCCGTGCTGCCGCTACATTGGCAGCACGCTCAGAGAACCTGCAAAAGCCCCCCATGCCGTCGACGGCATACGGCCAAACAAACTGTAACCGATCAATCGGATCGTTCTAGTAGTAATCTTATTGCACCCAAGCGTGCTTGTTTCGAAATATTTCTGCAAATCTCAGGCTGCTGAGAAAACGTACATTGGTGAGGCGTAGCTCTAACTCTATAAACGCACAGAAAACCTACGAAAATTAGATTGCCGATAAAACGACAGGGTAGCGAAACCAGAGGGGTCACAGCCGCTCTTCCCCAACCCGTGCCTCCCCTGTACGAGTTGCGGTGCTGAAGTGGGGGGACAAAGCGGCTTGGCAGGAGAAAACGGTAAGGGAAAGCCTGCGAAAGTGCAGGTTTTTTTTATAAAAGTGGTTCATTTTGGCGAAAAGCCTGCAATTGTGCAGGAATTTTCGTTGAAAATGAACCTGAGCCCATGTTCGCGGCGAAAAGCCTGCACTTTTGCAGGAATATGTCGTGGTCAGCACATCCATCGGGTAAAAACTGTACTTTTGCAGGCTTTCTTCGTATTGCCGAGCAGTTACCACCTCTAGCGTGCGAGCTCCTGACTTTTGCAGGCTTTCTTCGTATTGCCGAGCAGTTGCCGCTTCTAGCGTGCGAGCTCCTGACTTTTGCAGGCTTTCTTCGTATTGCCGAGCAGTTACCGCCTCTAGCGTGCGTGCTCCTGACTTTTGCAGGCTTTCTTCGCATTGCCGAACAGTTACCGCCTCTAGCGTGCGAGCTCACGCAACCAGGCGGATTGTGCGACCGCCTTCTGGCGTGCGGGTTTCTGGGCAGCCTGAAATCTGCAGGTTTTTCGGCTAAAATGCGAGCTCAGCCCCATCGCGAACGGAAATGCCTGCACTTTCGCAGACCTTGGGGCGCCAAGCTGCCCAGCAAGCTAGCTGCACCCAGCCGCCCTCTGGCAGGGAGCCCGCAAAAAAAGCCGAAGGGAACGCATTCCCCTCGGCTTTCTCGTTTCCGGCTTACTTGTACTCGGGCAGCCAGCTCCCGTGCGCTTCGATCAAATCGTCGCACATCGCGATGATATCGTCCATCGACAGCTCGGCCGATGTGTGCGGATCCAGCATCGCGGCGTGATAAATGTGCTCGCGCTTGCGCGTAATCGCCGCCTCGATCGTCAGCAGTTGGGTGTTGATATTGGTGCGGTTAAGCGCCGCGCACTGCGGAGGCAGGTCGCCTACATAAGTCGGCGTAACGCCGTTCCGGTCAACCAGGCAAGGCACTTCCACGCAAGCCTCGCGCGGCAAATTCGTAATAAGGCCGGTGTTCATCACGTTGCCGCCGATTTTGAACGGCACATTCGTCTCCATCGCTTCGAAAATATAAGAAGCATACTCGTGGGAGCGCTCGTGCGTCAGATTCGCGTTGTTCACGATATCTTCGCGCATCTTTTTCCAGTTCGAGATCTGCCCGATGCAGCGGCGCGGATACTCGTCCAGCGGAATGTTGAAGCGGTCGATCAGCTCCGGGTAATTGCGTTTGATGAAATAAGGGTGATATTCCGCGTTATGCTCGGAAGACTCCGTAATGTAATAGCCGAATTTCAGCATCATTTCGTAGCGGACCATGTCCCCGTGCTTTTCCAGCTGCTTTTCGGCTGCGCGCCGCTTGATTTCCGGGTACAGGTCGACGCCGTCCTTGCTCACTTCCAGCAGCCAGGCCATATGATTGATTCCGGCGATTTTCGCCTGAACCCCGTCCTGCTCCATGCCCAGATGTTCGAATAGATGAGGGACGCACACTTGAACGCTGTGGCACAAGCCTACCGTGCGCACTCCGCCGTACGTGTTCATCACGTTGGTAAGCACCGCCATCGGATTCGTGTAGTTCAGGAACCACGCGTCCGGGCAAACTTCGCGGATATCCGCGGCAAAATCCAGCATAACGGGAATCGTGCGCAGATTGCGGAAAATGCCCCCGATGCCGACCGTGTCGGCGATCGTCTGGCGCAGGCCGTATTTTTTCGGTATTTCAAAATCGGTGATCGTGCACGGATCGTAGCCGCCGACCTGAATCGCGTTGACGACGTATTTGGCGCCGCGCAAAGCTTCCTTCCGGTCCGAATACGCTTTCACTTCGCAGGTGCTGCCGCTTGTTTTTTTCAAATTATTCAGCATGTTCTCCGAGTCCAGCAGCCGCTCGCGGTCAATGTCGAAGAGCGCCAGCTCAAAGCCTTGAAGCGCGGGCGTCAGCATGCAATCACCCAGTACATTTTTAGCAAAAACGGTACTTCCCGCACCTAAAAAAGTAATTTTTGACATGTTCGTTTCGCCTCCAAATCGTTGTTCCCTGCTTTCTTTTACTATAAGCGACGGCGATTCGGTTGAGTATGGAACGAACGAACAGGAATATGGACATTTGTAGTTTCTTCCGCTACTCTTATGATAAAAACACAAAAAGGTGCCCCTATGAATCCGGACCACTCCTACTTCTATGTCACTATTAATCCGTTCACCGGCAGCGGCGAATTGCCTGTGCTTTTCAGCGGCGAAGGCAAGCCGAATCCCCGGCACAAAATGGGGCCGGCCGTGCACGATTATTATTTGATCCATACGGTACTGTCCGGCGAAGGGGTTTTTGAAATCCATGGCCGGACTTACCGCTGCGGGGCGGGCGACAGCTTCGTCATTTTCCCGGGCGAGCTGTTCAGCTACGTAGCGGACGCGCATCGGCCGTGGCATTATGTCTGGGTCGCTTTCGCCGGCCGTGCGGCGGGTACCGTGCTGTCCTCGATGGGAATCGTCCCGGACAATCCGGTGATCCCGAACAGCGGCACGAAAAAAGTCCGCCATCTGTACCGGCGGCTGCGCGCTTGCTTCGCCCAGAACGCTATCCCCGCCCTGGAGGATACGGAGTCCGGAGGCTGGCTGCGGCTTCTGCTCAGCGAGCTCGGCCTCGCCAACCGCCGCCGCTGGCCGGCAAAGCCGGCCGCCGAATCGGACGCGCACCGTCAGGTCGGACAGGCGATCCGCTATTTGGAGCTGCAATATACGCAGCCCGTATCTATTGAGCAGTTGGCCCGCATGATCGGGTACCACCGGACTCATTTGTGCAAGATGTTCAAACAAATAACTGGACTTTCCCCCATGCAGTATTTATTGAAAATACGCATGGAACGCGCCGAGCAGCTGCTCGAAACGCCGATGACGATCGACCAGGTCGCTTCGTCGGTCGGTTTTAACGACGCGCTTTATTTTTCCAAGCAATTCCGCAAATGGAGCGGCTGCGCGCCTACGTCTTACCGCAAAACGCTGCGGCATCTTTAAAGCAGCGGGACCGCGCAAGGCGTACGAAGTACGAGGCTAGCCTAAACAGTCACGCCGTCCGCCGCCGGAATGCCGAAGTTCGGCGTGCCGTCGCTGTTCCAGCCCAACCTCTGCGCGCGGGCATGGCGGTTCGGATCGTACAGCGGATCGCCGTTGATTTCTTTATAATTGCGGGCGTGATAGACGAGTATATCCTCCGATCCGTCGGCGGAAACGGTGAAGCAATTGTGACCGGGGCCGTATTGTCCTGTCGCTTCGCTCGTGGCGAACACCGGAACAGGACTTTTGCTCCATGAGGCCGGGTCCAGCAGATCGCTGTCTTCCGATGCCGTCAGAAGCCCCATGCAATAGTTATAATCGGTAGCGCTGGCCGAATAACTGATGAAAATTTTGCCGTTCTTGCGGATCACGGCCGGCCCTTCATTCACATGGAATCCGATAATTTCCCAATCGTATTCGGGCTTCGTAATCATCACCTGGCGGCCTCGAATCGTCCAGGGATTTTCCAGCGGGGCGATGTACAGGTTGGAATTCCCGGCAATCGCCGGGTCCCGCTGCGCCCATACGAGGTACCGGACTCCACGGTGCTCAAACGTAGTCGCATCCAGCGAGAACGATTCCCAGTTCGCCTTCAGCTGGCCTTTTTCCACCCATCCGCCCTCCAGCGGATTGGCGGATTCGTTCTCCAGCACGAACATGCGGTGATCGAACAAGCCGTTATCCGTCTCCGCCGTTCTCGCCGCAGCGAAGTAAATGTACCATTTTCCGCTAATAAAATGGATTTCCGGCGCCCAAATGTTGGCGCTCATCGAACCGCTTTCGTACTTTCTCCATGCGACGACGGGCTCGGCCTGCGCCAGCGCCTGAATCGTCTTCGCTCTTCTAACCTCGATCCGGTCGTACTCCGGCACGGACGCCGTAAAATAATAATACCCGTCCGTATGGTTGAACACCCAGGGATCGGCCCGCTGCTCGATCATCGGATTTACGAATTGCTCTTTTTGTGCGCTTTTGTTTTGTTCAGTCATGGTGGGTCCCTCTCTCCTCTTTGCTTATATGCTTCATTGTGCAGCGCTATCCCTTGACCCCGCCGATCGTCAGGCCGGATACGAAATAACGTTGGAAGAACACGAACAAAATTAAAATCGGCAGTATAGCCAGCACAGATCCCGCGATCAGGACATCATAGTTGTTGCCGTACGGCGTCAGCAGCGTGGAAAGGCCGATCGGCAGCGTAAACTTGTCGTTCGTGCGCAGGACGATCAAAGGCCACAGGAAATTGTTCCAACTGCCCATCGCCTGCAAAATCGTCATGGCGCCGAAAGCCGGGGCCATAAGCGGCACCATGATGCGGAAGAAAATGCCGTATTCCGAGCAGCCGTCCATGCGTCCCGCATCGAGAAAATCTTTGGGCAAGTCGGCCGCATACTGGCGGAAGAAAAAAATCGGCAGCGGAGCGACCGCAAAAGGCAAAATAACGCCGGCGACCGTGTTGATCAACCCGAGGCTGATCGTTAATTTGTACAGCGGGAGCATAATGATTTCGACCGGAATCATCATCACCAGCAAAACCATCGTGAATACCAAATTTTTGCCTTTAAAATTGTACTTGGCCAGCCCGTAACCGACCATCGAAGAAAAAAGCAGGCTCGCTGCGGTAAAAATGACCGTAATCAGCAGGCTGTTTTTGTACCAGTTAAAGTAGTTTTTGGCCGAGCCGGACAAAATGAACGAATAATTGCTGAGCCCCATGACGTCCCACTGCAGCTTAATGTTCAGCCCGTACCTGAGCAGCTCCTTGGAAGGCTTGAGCGACGCCAGCAAAAGCGCGTACAGCGGAAACAGCGAGGCAATGGCCAGAACGATAAAAAGAAGGAGCATCAGCACGGACGGAAACGACCAGGAACTGCGTTCTTTCATACGTTTACTCCTCCTTTTTGAACAATCCGAAAGATTTGAGCTGCACCAGATTCACCAGCAAAGTGATGACGAGCAGCGTCAGGCCGATCGCCGAACCGAATCCGAGATTGTTGGACTCCAGCCCTTGCTTGTAAATGTAGCCGATCATCGTCAGACCGATCTGATTGGGTGAATTGTTGCCGCCGAACATTGTGTAGCTCTCCACAAACATCGCATATCCGCCGTAAATGCTGATCGTGAGCACATAAATCGTGACCGGCTTCAGCAAAGGCAGCGTAATATTGCGGAACTTGTCCCAAACGCCCGCTCCGTCGATTTCGGCGGATTCGTACAGCTCCCCGGGAATGCTCTGCAGAGCGGACAAGAAGTACAAAATATTAATGCCGGTCCAGCGCCAAGCCGCCAGAACGATGAGCGCGAACATCGCCGTCCCCGAGCTTCTCAGCCATTTTTCGCTTTCAAGCCCGATCAGATGCATGAAGGAGTTGAGCAGCGAGCCGTCCAGTTCGCCAAAAATAAGCCGGAAAATCGTGCCCGCGACGACTACCGAAGTGAGCGCAGGAACAAACAGCGAGGCCCGGAAAAAATTGCGAGCCTTCATCATTTTCGAGTTCAAAAATACGGCGAGCACCAGCGGTCCCGGGATCAAAACGACCAGCGTCCAGAACGTATACTTCGTATTATTGAGCAGCGCTTTGAAAAAATCGGGATTCAGCAGCTTTTTGTAGTTTTCAAATCCGATGAACCGGGTGCTGCCCGGAAGCACCTCTTGAAAGCTCATCGTAATTGTAGATATGACAGGATAAGCGAAAAATATAATAAAAGACAGAACGAACGGCAGCACGAACACGTAAGGCGCCATTTTTTGCGAGTACAGCAGCTTGCTTCCGGCAGTGCGCCCGCGCTCGGCCGTCACGGTCATTTGACTGGTTTCCACAGCGGCCCACCTCCCTAACCAAGGATAATCACCGGCTTTGCCGGAGCAAGCAGGAGCCTGCGCGCGCAAAGCCAGTGATCTTGAACATTCGTAAAGCCAGGAAGCGTTACTTGCGCAGCTCGCCGGCTACATCTTTCAAAGTTTGGGCGGCATCTTTGCCGTCCTGCAGCACGCTCGGCATGATTTTCGTCTTCACCGCGTCGGATGCGGCCGGAATTTTTTCGCCGACATGGACCGGATAGATTTCGTCTTTTACCGATTCAAGCACTTTGAAAATGTCTTTGCCGAAAAACTGGGTGAATTTGTTGTCCTCTTTCAGCTCCGGCATGCTCCATACTTCTATGCGGATCGGGTCAAAGCCAAGCTGCTTCCAAATTTGGATGTTGCCTTCCTTGGACAGCTTCGCGTAGGACAGGAACTGCATCGCCAGCTGCTGGTTTTTCGACTGCTTGGTGACCGCCGTACCCGTACCGCCCATGCCTGCGGAGCGGAATTGGCCTTTTTCCCATACAGGCATCGGCTTGATGATGATTTTGCCTTTCAAATCCGGCATATAGTCGGTGAACCGTCCCATGTACCACATCGGCATCCAGACCGAAGCCGCCCCGCCTTTGTTCATGAAGCCGTAGTATTCTTCGGCATGATGGCCGCCGCCCGGCGCGGGAACCGCGATTTTGTCTTTCACCAGCTGCTGCAAGTACTGCAGCGTTTTTGTGTTCACTTCGTTGTCGAGAATGACTTTGCCGTCTTTATCGAGGTAGTCGGACTTTTGCTGGGAAATCAGCGGCCAGAACGACCACTGGTCGGCCGTTTCGACCGTCGTCATCGGCTTGCCGGTGGCGGCCAGAACTTTTTTGCCCGCTTCCGCGTAGTCGGCCCAGGTGACGATCGAATCCGGGTTGACGCCGGCTTTATCGAGAATTTCTTTATTGTAATAAATAACGGCTGCGCCTACGTGGAAGTCGATGCCGTAATATTTGCCGTCTTTGGCGTAAATTTCGACCCTGGATTTCACGATGTTTTTCAGCTCGGGTTCCACGATTTCGTTGAGCTCTGCAAGTTGCGGAGTTCCTTTCAGGTAGTTGGGAAATTTGCTGATCTCAATGTCGGCCAAGTCCGGTGCTCCCGTGCCCGATTGCAGGGCGACCAGCAGCTTGTTGTGCATATCGTCGTACGGCAGCGTATCCGCCTGCAATTCGATCTGCTTGTCGGGATTCGCCTTGTTCCACGTCTCCGCCATACTTTGATAAAACTTGGCATGCAGCTCGTTAAACGTCCAAAGCACCAATTTCGTTGATCCGCCCGGTTTGGAACCCCCGGATTCGCCGGTGCCCGCACTGCTACTGCTACTGCTGCTGCACCCCGATAAAACTGTGACCATACAGAGAACCAACAATGCCGCAATCATAAACGCCTTCCTCATTCGATCCTTCCCCCTTTTCATGGATAAAAACGAAAGCTGCATGGTGTGTGCTCATGATGTTTTAATTTAGTCAAACTTAAATCATTTCAAATTTATATTATTTTTACTTTATATTTTTGTCAAGAAAAATTTGAATACGCTTTCTTTCTCGCTTTATATGACATCAACTATTCGAATAGCGCATGTTTAACGACATGAAATCGCTTATATGATTATCCGCATAAAATATTTAACGGATAGCTTTCTTTATTTTCGGCCATCAATTATAATAAATCTAAAATAAAAAAGGGGATTATTGGATGATATATATAAAAGAATTGCGATCTGGTTTAAATATATTTAAAGCATTAAGCTCTGAAATCCGGATCGAGATTCTGGAACTGCTGGCGAAAAATCAGAGCTTGAACCTGAACGACCTGGCCGGCAAGCTTAAATTGACGAACGGCGCGATCACGATGCATATCAAAAAGCTGGAAGAAAGCGGATTGATCGAAATCAACACCGCGGTCGGCAAGCACGGCATTCAGAAAATCTGCTATCTGAACGAAGAAAAGCTGATGGTCGACCTGCGCAGTAAAGAAATCGACAACCTGTACGAAGTGAACATCAAGGTCGGCCACTACAGCAACTATCAGGTGCTCCCGACCTGCGGTCTGGCGACCAAGGACAGCATCATCGGCGATTTCGACGACCCGCGGTATTTTGCCGATCCGCAGCGGATCGACTCCCAGATCATTTGGCTCTCGGAAGGGTTTCTGGAGTACCGGATACCGAACTATTTGAAACCGAATCAAAGCTTCAAAGAGATTCAGTTTTCCATGGAATTAGGCTCGGAAGCGCCGGGCTACTGCAACAACTATCCGTCCGACATTTATTTTTACGTCAACGGCCGCGAGATCGGCTTCTGGACCAGTCCCGGCGACTTCGGAGACACCCGCGGAACGTTCAACCCGGACTGGTGGCCGCCGCACCTGAACCAATACGGCATGCTCAAGCTGATCCGCATCAACGAGGAAGGAAGCTTTATCGACGGCTGCCGCATTTCCGACGTCACGCTGGCGGACATTCAACTCGATTACAAAAGCGAGCTCAACTTCAAAATGGCAGTCGACGAGAAGTCCAAAAACAAGCGCGGCCTCACCATTTTCGGGCAAAACTTCGGCAACTATAACCAGGATCTGCTCGCGCGGGTGCTTTACACGAACCACGAAGAGTAAGGCTTTCCGCAAACGCAGCAGGCGCCCCGTACGGCTCGTACAGGGCCGGCGGGTACAGCTTGCCAGGCCGCAAAACCTGCGAAAGCCCCCCATGCCGCTGGGCGGTACTTCTCCTTCACGGGTTGCTGAAGTGGGGGGCTCTACTCTTCTGCTCGGGTTGCGGAGCTGAAGTGGGGGGCACAAGGCGGCTTGGCAGGGAAAAACCTGCGAAAGTGCAGTTTTTTTCCGTAAAAGTGTTCATTTTGGCGAAAAGCCTGCAATTGTGCAGGAATTTTCGCTGAAAATGAATCTGAGCCCATAATCACGGCGAAAAGCCTGCACAATTGCAGGAATTTTTCGTAGCCAGCGTTTCAACCGAGCAAAAACTGTATTTTTGCAGGTTTTTTTTCGCGCAAACAGGCAGATTGGCTACCAGCACTGGCACGTGGGGTTCTAGGCAGCCTGCAATTGTGCAGGAATTCCCGTTCACGATGGGGCTTGGCTTGCATTTTAGCGGAAAAGACTGCACTGCAGATTTGCAGGAACCATTCGGGGCAAGCGCATCTAAGAGTAGAAAGATGCACTTCTGCAGACTTTCTGCAGCTTTCCGCTCGTATGGCAGAGCCTCGCAAATAAAAATAGGACGAAGCAGCCCTCTTTGCTTCGTCCTATTTTTAACTCGGCTCCTTACGGATTGGCGGCATGAAAGCTCGCGATTTCGTCGGAGCTGTACACGATGTGACTCCGGCTTTGGCGGAGAGCCGACTTCATCATCGCGCCGGCGATAGAAGCCGCCGGGATCGGTCTGTACGGCCGCAGCGCGCCGACCATAAGCGGGGTCAGCAGCTTCGATGCAGCCGCTGCGAACTTCTCGCCCGGACGGCGCTCCGCGCGCTCCCCGAGAATTAAAGAAGGCCGCAAAATGTGGAGCGCCTTCAAGCCAAGCTGCCGCAGCCCCTCTTCCACCTCGCCCTTGACCCGGTTGTAAAAAAAGGCGGAGCCGCGGTCGGCCCCCATCGCGGTCACGATGACGAAAACCGCAGCTCCGTACTTCTGCGCCAGCTCTCCCAGCCTCATGGGATAGTCCTGGTCAACTTTGCGGAACTGCTCCTGGCTCCCCGCAACTTTGATCGTGGTCCCGAGCGCGCAAAAAATATGCGCTCCCTGCACCTCGTCCTCGGCGAGCGCGCTGTCCAAACGATCATAATCGACGATCCGCTGGATCAGCTTGTCATGCTGCAGCTCAACGCGCCTTCTCACAAGCGCAATGACCTTGTCATACGCTTCGCTCGCGAGCAGCAGCCGGACAAGCTCCCGTCCGACCAGTCCCGTTGCTCCGGCGACGACAGCCGTATATCCCATACCAAAGCCCCCTTTTACACTTCCCAATCGTCACGAAGCAGTTCGTACAAAGCGATCAAATACGCGGACAGATCAAAATAAAGCAGAAGATCATGCTCCAATTTGGCGGCAAAATGCCGGGCTATCGGCTCACTGAGCTCCCGGAGCCTCGTTTCGTGCATAGTGGGCAAGCTTTCGATCCAACTGTTCAGCAGCCTCCAATCATCGACCGTGATCGTCCGCTTCAAGGATTCGTCCAATACAAGATGGGGGATGGCGCTTCTTCTTTTGGCAATTTCCTTATCGATGACGGATCTGCGTTTGGACCGTTCTTTCCCGGCTTCAACCACGACGATCGTGCCTGCGACCATATCCCCGATCCGCTTGTCGCGGGAACTGAAGAGCATCGCTACGCCCCCCAGGAAATAGCCGCTTGGCAGCATGTCAAGAAGCCGGAACAAGTTGCGTATAAGAATGGACAGGAAAGTCGGGGATTGCCCGTTATTTTGCAGGACGCGCAGTCCGCATATCCGTTTTCCCGGGGTCTGGCCGCCCATGAAAGCTTCAGTGCAAACTAAATATCCCAAGTTGATGACGACAAAAAATATGATGCAAAAAGCCAGCACATAATCGTTCATTTCCGGGAACCATTGCCCTTTATACATCCGGCTCCCGCCGATCACAAACAAGACAAGAAGCGTATTGACCGCGCCAAGTATAAGGCTGTCGAGCAAGTGCGCCAGCGCCCTGCTGCCCAGCCCGGCGGTTTGAAATTGCAGCTGCACCTGTTCGGGAGTCGTAATCGTCAATTTTTTATCCGTGGCCTCGTTCATAGCATCTCCTCGCGGTTCCGAAATTATGGTAAAATAAAGTACAAATCAAGGGGGTACTCATGGAACTTTCACGTTTTATAAAAGAAAACAAGTCGCTGTGGACAGAGCTTGAAGAGCTGCTGAACCAGCTCGGCAAACGCAAAAAGTCGCTTCAGGCGAGTCAATTGGACCGTTTTGCCGAATTGTACAAAGCGGTTTCGTCCCATTTGGCGACGATGCAGACTTATCGGCCGGACGGTGAAACGGCGGTGTATTTGAACCACCTCGTCTCCCGGGCCCACAACGCCATGTATAAGGAAAACAACAAAAGCAGCACACAGTTGAAAGAGTTTTTCCTGCATTACTTTCCTTCGCTCATTCAAGCCAGGAGCTGGTTTGTCGCCGCAGCGCTGCTGCTGTTCGTGATTGGGGGTCTGCTCGGCTTTTTGTCGGTCCGCAGCGATCCGCTGAATTTGTATCTGATCATGCCCGGACAGATGGCCGACAGCATCGATCCTTCCAAAACGGCCGATCCGCGCGGCGATCTGCACAGCCCGCTCGTTTCGACGACCATTATGACCAACAACATCCGCGTCGCCGTTCTTGCCTTCATCAGCGGCGTTACGCTTGGCATCGGAACCGTCTATCTGATGATCAGCAACGGGCTGCTCGTCGGCGCGCTGGCCGCCGTATTCATGCAATCCGGCAAAAGCTACGTGTTTTGGGCGTATATTTTGCCCCATGGCATCATCGAGCTTACGGCTATCTTTATCGCAGGCGGAGCAGGCCTGTATATGGGCTACCGCTTCTTCGTCCCGGGCCCGTTTCCGCGCAAGCACCGGTTCCTCGAATCGGCCAAGGAATCGGCGCAGCTGCTGATCGGAACGATTCCGCTATTCGTCATTGCCGGCATTATCGAAGGCTATATCACGCCGTCCACGCTTTCTCTGGAGGTCAAGTACATCATAGCCGGCGGAACTTTGCTGATCCTCGCGCTCTATTACGTGTACGGCATTGGCAAACGGAACGCTTCGAAGCACGCAGAAGTGCAAATTTAAAGAGCGTCCGAGGACTTCAGATCCAGATACGCGTTTACCGCGCCAAGCGTCAATTGGTCGGCCGGGACATCCATCACAGGGATGCCCCGGGCGGCCATTTTCGTTGCATACTCCTGCCGGTCCGACGTAAATTTGTGGGCGATGCTCTGAATGTAAGCCTGCCGGCTGCTTTCCGCCCGGATGCGGGCCCAATCATGCAGCAGCGGATCGCTGAGCGACAGCAGCAGCACATGATGCACTCTGCGAAGCCGAAGCGCGTAAGGCATCAGCTCCCTGTCGTACAAATAGCTCTCCATATCGGAAAATAGCACGACCAGCGAGCGTTTTTTCAAATACCGCAGCAAATAAGCCATCGCCGTCTGATAAGACGACTCGACAAAATCGGTCCGCAGGTCGTACACCGCGCGCGTCAGCTCCTGCAAATGAGGCAATCCTTTGCCCGGCGGAACGTACACCTTGACGCGGCTTGAAAAAGCGAGCAGCGATACTTGATCCCCCTGCTTGAGAGCTACCGCCGCAAGGGTCAAAGCGGCCTCCAGCGTGCGGTCCAGCTTTACCTGGCCGTCCAGCTCGATGCCCATCTGCCTGCCGCAATCGAGCACGAGCGTGACGATCTTCCCTCTTTCCGGCTGGTACAGGTTCGTCATCAGCTTCGCTGCGCGGGCGGACGCCTTCCAGTTCATATGCCGCACATCGTCTCCCTGCACGTAATCGCGGATATAGTGAAACTCCGAGCCGCTTCGCTGTCTTTTATAAATCCGCTGCCCTTCCAAAATGAGCGTATCCTGCGCTGCGCCCAATACGCCTCTGACCCCTGACAGATCGGGATAAATCTCGATCGTATCCGGGCATTCCAACCGAACTTGCTTTTTCCAAAGACCAAGACCGCCCCAATAGCGGAGATAGACGTGTTCCAGCGTATATTTACCGCGTTCGAGCGCCATGGCCGTATACAAAAACGAAGCTTCCGCTCCGTCCATCCGGCCGCTCAAACAATTGCGCACTGCGCTAAACACAGCGGGCAAATCGTCGTTCAGTTCGATATGTACCGATTGCGGCTGCGCAGCGCGCAGCTCCAGCCCCACTTCAAAACCCTGTCTGACATCCATCCGTTCCGGCAGCCGCCTGTTCACGTTCCAGACGCTTCGTCCGGGCAGCAGCAGCAAATCCACGGCGCTCAGGACGATCAACAGCGCATTGAAGCTCAAAAATACAGGCATTCCCTGGCCGAATATGTACCCCGCTATCGTCACCGCCGCTCCGGCCGATGCGAAAGCGATCATCCGCCCGGTCGGGAGGATGAAGTCCTTAAGCAGAAATTTATCGAGGAACCGGAATAGAGCCGAGCGTTTCTTGGATAATCTGGTCACTGCTGCCGCCCTCCAATTCCGCCTGCGGCGTCAGGAGCAGCCTGTGCCTCAGCGCCGGCCGCGCCACAAGCTTGATGTCATCGGGCGTTACATAGGTTCTGCCGTCCAGCAGCGCCCATGCTTTGCTCGCCATCAGCACCGCGATGCCCGCCCGCGGACTTGCGCCCAGTTGAACCCGTTGGGATTCGCGCGTTTTGCGGATCAGCGTCGATATGTACGCATACAAAGAATCCTCTACGACAACGTCGGCAAGCTGCCTTTGCAAAGCCTGAATCCGCTCCGGCGTGAAAACCGGCTGCAGCGTCTGCTCTGTCTCCACGCGGAAAGGCACGTGGCTGCGCAAAATGTCCACTTCCGCTTCTTCGCCGGGATAGTCCAGCACTAGCTTGAACAGAAAGCGGTCCAGCTGCGCTTCCGGCAAAGGATACGTTCCCTCGTACTCGACCGGATTTTGAGTCGCGATGACGAAGAACGGGTCAGGCAGCTTGTAGGTAGTCCCTTGGATCGTCACCTGCCGCTCCTCCATCGCTTCCAGCAGCGCGGCCTGCGTCTTCGGCCCCGAACGGTTGATCTCGTCGGCAAGCAGCACATTCGTGAAGACAGGCCCCTGGATCGTCGAAAACGTATTGTCCTGCATATGATAAATGACGCTTCCGGTAATATCCCCGGGCATCAAATCCGGCGTAAATTGTATGCGGCGGTAGTCGGCTCCCGACAATTGCGCCAAAGTCCGGGCCATCTTCGTTTTGCCGAGTCCCGGCACACCTTCCAGCAGCACATGTCCGCCGGCCACCAGCGCCGTCACCAGCAGCCGGATATTGAGCTTTTGTCCGTACAGCCGCTGCTCCATCGCTTCCACTAATTGTTTCATCTCGCTCACTCCTTCTCCAGGCAGGCGATCATTTCGCCCATCTCACGCGTTCGCTCTACGAACGCTTTTGCGTTCCGGCCCGGGCTTTGATTCGCCCGGGACTCATCCTCCAGCAGGCGGACAAGCCGCGCCGCCTGCGCTTCAGGCAGGCGGGCGCGCGCAGCGGCTTCCGCCTGCCGGGTGTCGGCGCCGGGGCTCAGCCCCCAGCGCCGGGCCAGCAGCAGCCGCAGGAAGCGCTGCTGGTGGCGCAGCGCCTCGTCGCGGTAGCCGAGGCGCTCATACCAGGCGGCGACGGCTTGCAAGCCCTCGTCGCCGCGCCGTACCGTCCACGCCCGCGGCGTGTGGACGGGGCCGAAGCGCTTGCCGCGCAGCCAGAGCCACAGCAGCAGCGCGAGGCCGAGCTGCGCGCTGGCGAGCACGAGCCACGCGGGGTAGACGGCCAGCAGCCCGGGATTCGTCCCGTAGCCGTGGTGGGTCTCGTCGACCCACACGGCGTTCCACGACTTCCCGAACAGCGGCCACATCAACTCAAAATGGGAATGTTCCAAAATCTTCCCATTGAACAACCACTCCGGCGTCAGCACGACGGTCATGCTGCCGGCTCCCACCTGCATGCGGCCCGCCAGCGCGCCGGCGTCGTCGGAGAACAGCGCCGTCATGCCGCCGCCCGGCTTGATCCGGTACAGCGTACTCACCTCGCCGGACAAGCCGCCGCCTTGCGCATATTCCGGCGCCGCCGTCAAAGCGCGCACCGCTGCAGCGCCGCTGTCCGAGCCGCCGGATTTCGCAGCGGCCGTGTCCGCTTTCCCGTCGATCCGCAGCGTCTCAACGTCTTGCCAGCCTTGCGGCTGCCGGTCCACCAGCACGAAATCGTTCCCTTGGGCGACCCATTCCAGCACTTTTTCGCGATCCGCCTTCGTGATCGCTTCGGGTCCGATGGCGACGAGCAGCATCCCGCTCCCGGCGGGCAAATAGTTCCATCCGAGCCGCCATTCCTTGACGGCCGGCTGCTTTTGCTCCAGCAGCTCCCGCCATGCTTTCGTGCCGTCGCGGTCTGCCGAGAACGACAAATACGGCGGCTGATTGGGCGCTTGCGGCTTCACGATCCAGTATCCGAGCGCGAAGAAGAGAAGAACGCTGACGGCGAACCCCGCATACAGCTTATTCAGCCCTTTCATGCGAGCCCCCCTCTCTGTCCATCACTTGTGTGACCCGATCGTAGATGAAAGCGAACTGTTCCTCCGTCACATCCGCCTTGCCGTACCAGATCCGTTCGAAAACCAGGGAACTGTCCTGAAACAAAGGGACGAGCGCAGGCTCCGTACCCGCAAGCTCGTCGGCGTACTCCCAGTTCGTCTTCCATTTTTCCACGCGGATGCTGCGGCTCGCTTCCAAATAAAACAGCAGGGAAAGGAACGCCGCGCGCACGCCTTCCCGCCAATTCCCCGCAGCTCTGAACTCCGCCGCCTGCCGCCAATAATCCCGGTAGGAACGGTTCATTTCGCCTTCCGGCAAATAGGCCGCGGAACGGATGCGCTTTTGCCTGATAATCTGCCTGGAGAACCAGTAGATGGCGTAAGCGGCCACACCGAGCAAAATGAGCAGGAAACCGATCGTCAAGACATCCCCTGTGCCTTGCGAGAGATGGAACTCCGGAAAATAGCTCATCAGCTTGCGCAGCAGCGATTTCACCCAATCCCAGAACGAGCTGCTCTCCGGCCGGTTATAGACGGTGTATTCGTGTTTTTCCAATATTTCCCTCAATCGCTCTTTATCTTCGGAGACTTGAACGGCGCTATTCATGCTTTTTATCCGTATCCTCCGGCTGTCCGTCCTCGCCTTGTTCCGGTTCCTCGTTCCGCTTTTTGTCAAGCACGATCGGCGCAAGCGTAGCGGATGAATCCAACCAAGGGTCAGGCGGATGGATGACGCTCTCCATCATCGTTTCAACCCCTAAACCTTCGTTGCGGACTTTCAGGTCAAAAAAACTGACGGCATAAGGAAGCAGCCAAAGCGGCGAGACGAGCAGACTGAACAAGCTGGTCAGCAGTTGTGCGGTCAGTCCGACCCCGAGCAGGACAGTGATCAGCGCTTGAACGACGCCCACGAACAAGTACAAAATGAGAGAAAGCACGAAAAACATCCCGAACAGCCGCCAGAAGTTTTTGCGGGTAAGTCTCCAGCTTGCCTTCAAACCGAGTTCATCGTCGCCGCTTGCCACTACAGGCAAATAATAGATCCAACGGGTGAGGAAATAAATCAGCGTGAAAAAAAATCCGAGGAACACCACAACGAAAAAAACGATCAGCCAGACGGTCATACCGGCTCCCGAACCGCCAATAGCCCCGGAGACGCCTGCTCCTAACGTAAAGATAAGGACGAGAATAAGAAGAATAATAGCACAGCCGAAATAAATGCCGAAAATGATCAGGCCATAGAGAAATGTGCTTCCGACCATCGGCCAAAATCTGCGGAAAGCCTTCTTCAGAAGCGCTGTGGGTCCAGGCACTTCTTCCCCGAACAGCTCCGCCTTCACAAGATGAACGACAGATGCCACGGATGCCGGCATAAGCCCCAGTAAGAACAGCGGCAGCAGCAGCATGAGAAGCGACAACTTTTTCAACATTTCCGCAGGCGGCTCATTTTGCTGCATCGCAGCTGTGGACTGCAGGATGTCCTCCCAGGAAGCTCCGTCCATAAGCTGTTGGAACATGGAATTGGATACCGACGACTCCTGAGAAAGCAATAAACTTTGCAGCAAATAAATCGGCCCGTATAAAATCAACATAATCAATGTCAACTTCACAAAATGCTTACGGTACAATTGGAAGCTGCGATCCAATATTCTTCCGATACCGATTGGCCTCAGCGGCGTGCTTAACATGGAAATCCCCCTAAAAATGGTAATTGTGACGACTCTCTGCCTATTATACACGAAACTTCCGATATTCCGACCAACAAATTTACAGCGCCAGCTCCACCCGGTTGCGGCCGCCCGCTTTCGCCCTGTACAGCGCATGATCCGCGCGGGCCACCATATCCTCCAGCGCCGCCAAGGCGGTTTCCGGCTGCGCGGCATATCCGGCAATGCCCATGCTGGCCGTGATCGGAACAGCCAATCGGTCTTCCTCGAACGGCTCGTTCATGATGCGCATTCTCAAGCTTTCAGCCAGCTTTCGGCTGTCTTCCGTATTTCGATTCAGCGCCAGCACGATAAACTCCTCGCCGCCGTAGCGGGCGACAATCGTATCGTCGCCGGCGTACCGGCTTAGCAGCAGCGCTACATGGCGCAGCACGCGGTCTCCGACCGGATGTCCGTACGTGTCGTTTATTTTTTTGAAATGATCGATGTCGACCATAATGGCCGAGCAGTTTTGCCCCGACGCGATGCACGCGCTCAGCCGGTTGCCGCCCTCCAGCATCATATAGCGGCGATTGAAAATTTCCGTCAGCTGATCGACAAGCGCGGAATGCTCCAAAAGCGTGATATTGGCTTTGAGCTTGCTGGCCATCAAATTGTACGTATTGCAAAGCTGCCGTAGTTCGATCGGCGCCTCTTTGATATTGTCGGGATTGATGTAGTAATCGTAATTCCCGTTTTGTATGATTTTCGTGCCCTTCAGCAAGTAGCCGATCGGCCTCTCCAATCGGGATACGACGTTAACGGTTGCCGCGAAGCTGAGAACGAGAGCGATCAAGGTGATGCAGATGACGGTGATCAGGAGCTGGTCCAGCTTTTCAAACACTTCGTTTTCGGTAATTTCACTGACGACGATCCAGTTTTTGCCTGGCGTCCATTGATATTGGCCGTACACTTTTTGCCCGTGAAAGCCTGTATACGCCTCGGTCACTTGCCCGTTATTTTGAGCCTGGCGCAAAAGTTCCGTATCCATCAGCAGACTTGTTTCGGCTTTGTCCGTTTCTGAAGTCGTGACGATTCTGCTGCGGTTGTCCAAAATATAAACTTCCCCCGTCTGGCCGAAGCTTAGCTGCTTCATCAATGTATCCAGCAGTTCGATCGTCACGGTTCCGATGATGGCCCCGGCAAATTTCCCGTTCGCGTCAAGCACCGGCGATGAAAAAGTGATGATATCTTTTCCGTCCGCTTTCGACCTCAACACGCCGGTGATGAAATCTTTGTTCTCCAGCGCCGCCGCAAAATATTCCCGGTCCCCCAAATAGATCGATTGGCCCGGATTCGCCACCGACCTGAAGAAGCCGTCCTTGTCCACGTAAGCGATGTTTTCAAAATCGGTATGAACGCGTGCGTAAGCTAAAATCTCATTATTCAGTTGGGCAATTCGGTTATTTCTGGCGTTATCGGAAAGAGCGAACCTTTTGATCGTATCCATCCGCTCCTGGCTCCACTGTTCTATGTACAAACTTTGAAAAGCTACGATTTGCTTCAACTGGCTTCTGGTCTCGGACAGCCGGTCCTTTTTTTCGGTAAAATAAAAAGATAGAATGATAGCGAAGCCTAAAGCAACAATAACGGTTCCTATCCACAGCTGAAACCTTTGCTTAATGGTTTTATTTACAAAAAACGAATTCATTCGTCGGATCAAAGCGCTGTCCCTCTCTTTTGTCTTAATCCTTTCATTATAGCTCATTTCTTGGTGAAAAAAGGATACGTGTCTCCTAAATTCCGACAATTTACGCAAAAAAAATACCCCGCCAGAGAGAAGCGCTTCTGCTTCTTTCGGTATGGGGTTTGTTTTTCTTCGTTTTTCCCGGCTATTCGCCCCGGCACCATCCGATGCAGGCAGCCAGCAGCCGCAGCGCGGCAGGGTCGTTCAAGCCGGCTTCCGTATGGGCGGGAGTCAGGCAGCATACCCGGCCGCGGCCCGATTCGTGCTTCCAGCCGGCAACCGACGCGCCGTCCTTCGAGGCGGATAGCAAAAACACTTCGGTGCGCTCCCGGTCGCAGTGAACGAAATAATGCTCGTCGGCGAACGCAAAGGACGAATCCCGCTCGTCCCCGCCGCCTGTCCGGGTATATGTAACGGCGCTGTGCCGCTCCGGATGGTATTCGAAATAGCCGCGAAGCATGCGGACATAAGCGCCTTCGACCGGGTAGGAGGCCAGTCCGGAATGCCAGGCCAGCCAGCCTCCTCCCGCTTCCACGTAGCGAACGACGGCAGCGGCCGTCTCTTCCGTCATCCAGTTGTTCACCTCGTCGTCCTGCGGGTTCAGCCTGTCCTCTTTGAAAAGAACGACCGCATCCGGGTTATCCCGCAGGGCGCCGGCCAGCTCATCCTCGCCGCAAAAATCGATCTGCAGGGAACCGTCTTGCAGCTGCGGCTGCAAAGCGGACAGAAGTGCGCGCCTGATCGGCTCTTGCGGGTGATAGTAATCTCCTACGACGGCAACAATCCGACTCATATAGTCCTCCTCGTATGCGTATCCGTATTCCTTAGAGCGGCATGGGCCGTCCGGCATGATCGACGAACACGGCATCGTGCGCGACCGCTGTCGTGCCGTCCAGCAGGCCGAGAATGCCTGCGGCCGCGGCGGCCGGATCGCCCGGAGCGGACTCGCCGCCCATATCCGTCCGAATCCATCCCGGATGGACCGCGAATACCCGCACCCCATCCTCCTGCAAAGAGCGTCTCAACTGCAGCGAAAAATAATTGAGCGCGGCTTTCGACAGCGCATACGGGTAGTCGCCCCCGTAAGCTCCGGCCATGCTGCCCGCTTCGGAGCTGATGTTGACGACCCTCGCCTGCGCGCCTTTGGCGACAAGCGGCAAAAAGTGCTTGACCACAAGCAGCGGGCCGAACAAGTTAACGGCAAACGAGTCGGCAACGTCGGACAGCTCCAGCTCTTCGATCGCGGCGGAACGGCCCAGCAAAATCGCCGCGTTGTTGACAATCGCGTCGAGCGCCGCTCCGCTTTCGCGCAAAGCTTGCGCGGCGGCGGCCACGGACGCTTCCTCGGTGACATGAAGCGCGACCGGTATGACCCGTTCCGGGCATCGTCCATGAAGCGCTTTCAAATCAGCGGCCGATTCCGGATCGCGGACGCCTGCATACACCGTGTGCCCCCGCTCCGCACAAAGCTCCGCCAACGCGAAGCCCAGGCCGCGATTCGCGCCTGTAATGAAAATATTCAAAGGAATCCCCCCCCCCGCTTTGTCAGCCTGCTTTCTTCTCTAATGATACTTCCAGGTTCGGCGGTTTGACTATTATTTTTTATCGTTCTCCAGCAATTCGATCATCAGCTTCAGCTGCGGCACGCTGTCCAGGTAGGCATAGCGCCCGCCGGTGTACTCGCCT
This sequence comes from Paenibacillus sp. sgz302191, assembly GCF_057749925.1. Taxonomy (NCBI): domain Bacteria; kingdom Bacillati; phylum Bacillota; class Bacilli; order Caryophanales; family Paenibacillaceae; genus Paenibacillus; species Paenibacillus sp. sgz302191. The sequence goes on along the minus strand of NZ_JBYLHY010000041.1, from coordinate 25,184 downwards.
TTTTGCAGCAGCGGCATCCCGCTCCGCTCCATGAGCGCGATTTTCTCTTTCATGCCGTCGATAATAAAAGCGATGTGATGGAAGCCTTCGCCGTCTCTGTCGAGCCAGTCGCGCCATACGCTCGGCTTTTCATCCGGCTCGATCAGCTCAAGCTGCAGCGAGCCCATGTCGAAAAAAGCCAGCTTGCATCTTGCTTCCATCCGTTCTCCCCGATATTCGGCTTGCGTGACGTCGGCCGTATCCGTCCAAAACCACTTCGGCTTCTCTACGCCGAAAAAATCCGCATACGTCTGGCTCGTCTTGTCAATGTCGTGAACCAGCAGCCCGATTTGCGCGATAACTTTCGTTCCCAAAATGTTGTTGTCCATGTCCGATCTCCCTTTTGCGCGTTTTTTTGTAAACACGTATGTCAGAGCGGCTTGCACGAGTCCCTGACAACTAATTTGGATTGAATCAGCACCTTGTTGAAATCTTTGGCTCCATGCTCGATATTTTCAATCAGCAGCTGCGTCAATTTGAGCATCATCGACTCAAAATCCATGCGGAACGTCGTCAGTCCCGGCTGAAAACGGGCGCTCAGCGCATGGTCGTCAAAACCGATTACCGAGATATCCCCCGGCACATTGATCCCCGCCTGCTGCAACGCGCGTACGGCCCCGAACGCGACGCTGTCATTAGCGGCAACAAGCGCCGTAGGCAGCTCCGGCGTTTGCGCCAGCAGCTGCTGAACGGCCTGAAATCCGCTCGTTTCATTAAAATCGCCGGGCAGCACCCACCCGGCTTCAACGGTCAAACGGTGCCGGCTCATGGCGTTCAGAAAAGCCTGATATTTGGACGGGCCCGCATAGCGCCTCATATCTCCGTTGATAATGCCGATTTTCGTATGATTCAAACCGGCCAGATAATCGACCGCGGCATTGACGCTTTCATCGTAATCGAAGTTGACGACAACGCGGTTCGGTTCATTGCGTCCCGGCAGGTTTTGGTCGAAGATCGCTACCATGAATCCTTCCGCTATGAGCTCTTCGATAACCGGCTCATCATTGGCCGCGCCTATGAATATGCCGCCGTCGATGCGCCTCTGAAAGAACGTCTCTTTAATGCGCGACGCCTGCTTCGGGTCCTTCGGATTGCGGATAATATTCGTCAAAACGTAATAGTCGAACGACGAGGCGTATTCGATAATGCTCGCAATCATTAAATTGCTGAGCATGTCTCCCGCCACATGGCCGGAATCGATGAAAAACAAGCCGATCGTTCTCGTCTTCTTCCCGGCCAGCACCCGGGCCGACAAATTCGGGAAATAATTATGCTGCTCGATAATCTTCATGACTTTGGCGCGCGTCTTCTCGGGCACGTTGGAATAGTTATTAATGACTCTGCTGACTGTGCTCCGGGAAACGCCGGCCAGCTTCGCGATTTCTTCGCTATTGGTTTCCGTCTTTTTCAATGACTATTGCCTCCCTTTCGTGAACGCGCGTTTATAGCCCCATTGTACTTCCGCCCCCTTCCACTGTCAACGATACTCCATTGAAAATGGCCCCATTTTGGCTTATGCTAACTTGTATCGCACACTAAGGAGCTTGAATACTTTATGATGGATTATCCAACTTTGCACATGCTCTTGTTTCTTATTGTCGTCGGCTTTCTCGCCGCTTTCATCGATTCCGTCGTCGGCGGCGGCGGATTGATCTCCCTGCCTGCCCTGCTCTTCGCCGGGCTTCCGCCCGTTTTCGGCCTCGGAACCAACAAATTGGGCGGCACGATGTCCTCCCTGGCGAGCACAGGCTCTTTTTTAATGTCCAAAAAGATTCATATGCGGCTGACGCTGGCGCTATTCCCGCTATCTTTTGCCGGCGCCATATTAGGCAGCTACACCGTCAAGCAAATTCCGTCCGACTTTTTAAAACCGCTTGTCGTCGGCATGCTCATTGCCGTTACGCTGTATACGCTCTTCAAAAAAAATTGGGGCGCCGCCTCGACATTCGCCGGGCTGACGCCGAAAACAACGCTGCTGCTCACTGCCGGGGCTTTCGTCATCGGCTTTTACGACGGCTTTTTCGGTCCGGGCACGGGATCGTTCCTGATCTTCCTGTTCCTGATGGTCGGCTTTGATTTCGTCGGCGCGTCCGCGAACGCCAAGATGCTGAACCTGGCCAGCAATATCGCGAGCCTCGGCACTTTTTTCCTGATGAAATCCGTCAATATTTATTACGGTCTGCCGATGGGCATCGCCATGATCGCAGGAGCGCTCGTCGGCTCCCAGGTGGCCATTCGCAAGGGCAGCACCTTCGTCAAGCCGCTGTTCGTGCTGGTTACGGTACTGCTGATCGGCAAGCAGGTCTGGTCGCTCGTATTTCATGTCTAGTTTTGCCAGAATAAAAGTGAGATGAGGTCGCCTATTTATATGAAAATATTAGTATTGGCCGAAAAGCCCAGCGTAGCGAAGGAAATCGCCCGCGTGCTCGGCTGCAATCAAAAGCACAAACACCACCATGAAGGTCCCAAATACGTCGTAACGTGGGCGCTCGGACATTTGGTCACGCTCGCAGAGCCTGACGACTACGATCCGCGCTACAAAACGTGGAATCTGGAAGACCTGCCCATTATACCCGAGCGCATGAAGCTCAAGGTCATCAAGGAAACGTCGCACCAATACCGTGCGATCGAGCAGCTCAGCAAGCGGCCGGACCTCGCGGAGCTGGTCATCGCCACCGACGCGGGGCGCGAAGGCGAGCTCGTCGCCCGCTGGATTATGGAGCTGATCCGTTGGAAAAAGCCGTTCAAGCGGCTTTGGATTTCGTCGCAGACGGATCAGGCGATCCGCGAGGGCTTCGCCCGGCTGAAGCCCGGCACCGACTACAACCGGCTGTACCAATCAGCCGTGTGCCGTTCGGAGGCCGATTGGCTGATCGGCCTCAATGTGACCCGGGCGTTGACGAGCAAGTTCAACGCCTCTTTGTCGGCCGGCCGCGTGCAGACGCCGACGCTCGCGACGCTGATGCGCCGCGAAACGGAGATTCGCGAGTTCCGCTCCGTCGATTACTGGCTGATCGAGGCCGATTTCGGCTCTTTCCGCGCGCTGTGGAGGGATCCGAAGACCGGCGATACGCGCATTTTTGACCGCGAGCGGGCGGACGCGCTGAAAGCGAAGCTGCAGGGCCAGAAGGCGACGATCGCCGCTGTCCAGCAAACCGAGAAGCAGATTCCGCATCCGCTCGCGTACGATTTGACGGAATTGCAGCGCGACGCCAACCGCAAATTCGGCTTTTCCGCCAAGCAGACTTCGAATGTGCTGCAAAGGCTGTACGAGCAGTACAAAATCGTCACTTATCCGCGGACGGACTCGCGTTACTTGACTTCCGACATGGCCGCTACGCTGCCGGGAAGGCTTAAGGGAACCGCCATCGGCCCGTATGCCGCTCTGGCCGCCCCGTTTATCCGGAAGCCGCTGAAAATAACGAAACGGATCGTCGACGACAGCAAGGTCAGCGACCATCACGCGATCATTCCTACCGGAGAAACGATCTCGCTGGCAGCGCTGAGCGCGGACGAAAGGCGTCTCTACGACCTGATCGTGCGAAGATTTCTGGCGCTGTTCCACGAGCCGTGCAAATATGACGAAACCCGGCTGACTCTGGAAATCGCCGGCGAGAAGCTGTATGCTTCGGGCAAAGTCATCAAGCAGGCGGGCTGGAAAGAAGTGTACGGCGCAGCGGACTTCTCCGACCCGGACCGCGATGACGCCGAGGCCGAGGAGGAGACGGCCCAACTGCTTCCGCAGGTCAAATCCGGCGACGTGCTGGACGTCAGGAGCAGCCGCCAGCTCGCCAGGCAGACGAAGCCGCCCGGCCGCTACACGGAAGCTGCGCTGCTGTCGCAGATGGAAAAGCACAATCTCGGAACGCCCGCTACGCGGGCCGATATTATAGAAAAGCTGGTGTCCTCGGACACCATCGAACGCCAAGGCTCGCTCCTGCTGCCGACGGGCAAAGGAGTCCAATTGATCGAGCTCGCCTCCGAAGAGCTGCGCTCCCCCGAGCTGACCGCCGGGTGGGAGCTGGAGCTGGAGCGGATCGCCAAAGGCCAGGGCAGCATGGACCAGTTCCTGAGCGGTATTCGCGCCAAAGCTGCCGAACTGGTCGGCGAAATCAAGCGGAGCTCCGCGGCTTACAAGCCGCACAATCTTACGCACAGCAAATGTCCCGATTGCGGCGAGCTGCTGCAGGAAATCAAGGGCAAACGCGGGCGCTATCTCGCCTGCTCCAGCCGGGAATGCTCCTACAGGCGCGAGGCTGACGGGCAGTTGTCCAACCGGCGCTGCCCGCAGTGCCACAAAAAGATGGAAATTCATACGGGCAAGGCCGGCAAATATTTTCAATGCCGCCCCTGCAACGTGGTCGAGAAGCTGGAGAACGAAAACGGCGGCGGCGGCCGGCGGGCAGCGGCCAAGGCGAACCGCCAGCTGATCGAGCAGTACTCCGACAATTCGGGCGTAGGCAACAGCCTCGCCGATAAACTCCGGGCCGCCCTGCAGCAGCAAAACGGGGATTAAGGCAAAATAAAAAACCTCCAAACTCCACTCGCTTCAGTGGTTTTGGAGGTTTTTCATTGGATGACGGTTAAACGGCTCTACACGATTTCACCGACTTGGCGGACTTGCCCGAGCCCCTGACAGCCGTCTCGAGTTCTTCCACGGTGGTAATCCCCAAGCTGATCAGTGCTGCCCCGGCTTCCATATGGAGACCGGCCAGAATATGCATACTGGAGTTCGGCACCAGCGAAGTTTTAAATTCATGGAACAAAACGGCATTGTAATTTTTCAAAACCGTCATAAACTCAACGGTCGGAGGTACGAAGGAACGAAGCCCCGAAACTTTCCAGAAAAAGTCTCTGACATGATGAATATCTGTTCCCGTACGATTCAATTTGCGAATCATTTGGAAAAATTCATCAATTAACTCCTGTCTTGCGGCTGACATGAAATCCTCTCCCATTTCGGTCGTTCTTTCGACAAATATCTAGTTCTATATAATCATAGCATATGTAGTTCGAAAGTTCTATTCAGTTTCGATATAAATCCGCTCTTATTTTATCTCATATTTTTTACTATAATTAGCTAGACATATATTTGATTATGGAGGCCATAGCGCATGACTTCACTTCCACTTTCGCAAATCAATTTCAGAGATCCTTTTATTTTGCCCGTTCCGCAGGAAGGCGTTTATTACTTGTACGGAACCGCCGGCCTTACCGCCTGGTCGGGGAAGCCGCACGGCTTCGATGTTTACACCAGCTCCGACCTTGTTCATTGGGACGGGCCGAAGGCCGTTTTCCGCCCGGACGAAAGCTTCTGGTCCGATCATCATTACTGGGCCCCTGAAGTTCATATTTACGAGGGGCGCTTTTATATGTTCGCCTCGTTCAAAGCCGAAGGCCGGTGCCGCGCTACGCAAATTCTCGTATCGGACAGCCCGGAGGGGCCTTTTGTCCCACATGGGACAGATCCGGTGACGCCGGAGGACTGGGAATGTTTGGACGGGACTTTATTCCTGGATGAGCAGCGCGCGCCTTGGATGATTTTTTGCAGGGAATGGCTGCAGGTTACGGACGGAGAAATGTATGCCATAAGGCTGAAAGGGGATTTGACGGGAACTGTAGGCGAGCCTGTGCTGCTGTTCCGCGCCTCGGAGGCGCCATGGTCGGTCGGCGGCAAGGAGGGGCAATACGTGACGGACGGCCCTTTCCTCTACCGGATGAAAGACGGAGAGCTTGTCATGCTCTGGTCGAGCGGAGGCCGCCAAGGCTACGCGATGGGTCTCGCCCGGTCGCAGCCCGGGCTCGTTACGGGCCCATGGGTGCACGACGCAGCGCCCGTATTCGGCGAGGATGGCGGCCACGGCATGCTGTTCCGCGATTTTGCGGGCAGGCTGCTGCTCACCATCCACGCCCCGAACGTGAACCCCGAGGAGCGCCCGATCATCCTCGAGCTGGAAGAGCACGACGGCACCTTGGCGCCGCTGCGACGGGTGTAAAGTCAGGCGGAGCGATCGCCAAAGCGCCTGCCCGCGCAAGCTGAAGCAAAAGACCCCCCATTTCCACTCGCAACGTGGAGAAGGGGGGCTTTTATTGGTTGAAATCACTCTTGTAATTTCTCTTAGGCCTTATTCTCTAAAGTATGACTCTAATTATTTTGAGTCAAATAGTTATGTCTACTTAATAGCAACTCATAAAAATAATCAAACGCTTCATTTTCATTATCTATTTCCTTGATGATATAATGACCTCCACGTTCCCTTGTCTCATAAATTTTCCACATACCTTTATCAAAGACACAGCCCATTACAAGCGGTTCATCTGTTATGCTATCAAGTACCATGATATACTCACCAATATTGATTTTTTCAGACTCCAGTTTCATTAGAAGCTCTTCCTTAGTCATTACAAACACCCCTAATATTTTGGTATAATCCCCATTCTCTCCAGTATTTCTCCATTCAACGGTGTTACAATTTGCTCTGCCCCACCATTCATTAATACCTCACCTGTAGAGCTACTAGTCCATGGTGCAGCAGTGCCTTTCAATCCATAAGTTGCATCCACATTTCCAACGGCTTGTTTTACATTTTCCTGGAAACTTGTGTATTGTGCCTTAAATCTGTCAAACTCAATATTAGAAACAGGCTTCTTTTCATTTGCACTTACAATTCGATTCAACTCTTCAAGATTTCCACTCTTGATAGCATCAATGGCATCAAAATACGAATCCTTTAAGAAAGTTCCTTCATGCCTTGCTGTTAAATTTTCCACATAAGGAATTGCACGTTGATCATAAGTGAATGGTACACCGTTATTAGGTAAAGTAGTGAAATTCTCCCCAGCCTTCCCCCCAACTCTATCCCATTGTTCTGGCAAAGGATTTTTTCTGTTGATAGATTGGATTGAATCTTCTACAAATCCCAGATTATCTGGCCAATCTACAATCATTCTGCCGTTTGGTCCAAATCCTTCAGGCTTCAGGAATTTCATGTCAGAGACAACTGTAACATCACCTTTAACTTCTAACGCAGCATACGCTTCATGAATCTTTTCAAACTTCTGTTCAGCAGTTAAATCCGTTCGTTTTCCTATTTCACTGATATATTCAAAGTATTCCCCTACATTTTTAAATTTAAGATTTCCTCGTCCCTCACCCTCTGGCAGCTTCTCATTTGGTCTCTCATGTGGCTTCTCAGGCGGTTTGATCGTTTGCGGAGGAGTTCCCTGGTCTGCTTCGCCGATTCCTCTGGCCGTATTCCCTAAAGCATGCTTCCCCTTCGAAATAAGCGCCGATGTCCCTCCCGTGATCATGGAAGCCAGCCCAAAGCTCGCCATCCAATGCTCCTTGGAGAGCGCTTCTTTCGGATCCAATGCCTCCTTGACCGTTTCGACGGCCCCCATGCTCAGCCAATTGGCAAAATCGTAGGGAGAATCCATCATTTTGTTTGCCCTATTTTGTAGACCGTCGTTGATGCCTTTTGGAATACCCATGGTTACATAATTCAAAAAATCAGCAGGGGAGTCCAGGGAGTGGGCGGCGCGTTCTTCGAATCCTTTTATCATGTCCTTCCCGATTTCCTGGAAGCTATCCAGCGATTTCGTGACAAAAGTGCTCGGGACCTCCAAATAATCCATCAGCTTGGCGTTCTTATTCACCATTGTCGCGTAGGCTTCTAAGGCTGTCAATCCCAGTTCCTTGAAGTTGGATTGCTTCCCGGCGGCTTGGCCGCTGCCAAATAACGCCGACATCAACCTTGCGGTGTTGCTAATCGGAGAAAGAAAACTAAACCCTTTGTTGACGGCATTCTTCACAAAAGAAAGAGCGCCGCTCATGCTGAACCCCTTGCTCTTCCCGTCCGCCTCATCGAATTGATTCGCTTTTTTCGTAGTGAAGTCCTGGATTTGCTGCAGTTCGTAGCGCAGTTCTTGCAGCATCCGGTCAATCGATTGGTAGCCGCTATCCACATCGGATCGATGCCGGCTGGACATCGCGAGCCCGTTCATCGCGCTGCGGAGCTGGCTTTGGATGCGCTCCAGCGTCCCGATCGTCGTGCGAAGCTCGCTGGCCGTGGCTCGCAGCGTCGACGTTTCAACACGTATTTGCACCTAGCTTCCTCCTCGCATTACACTACTTGCCGCAATACAAAAAACCAACTGCTGTTGGCGGCCCGGCTGCCGTTTCCTGAGGATGTCTGACGACTTGCACCCCATAGAAGTAGACCCGTGGCTTTGCGTCCCTGTCTTTCGGTCAGGTTTGCCTTTTCAATTTCACTTGGTTATTAGGTATTTAAAACTATGAAAATAGTACATTAGTTTCAATACAAGTTCCATATCAACCCATAATCTAACATATTTCCACAAAAAAGTTTTTACGCGGGTGATCCATGGGTTATACGTATTAGGCTTAGAGGAACTGAAGAAGCGCCAATGTTCGGCACAGCCGTGCTCTCCATCTCGCGCCTGTCCTGGTGCTGGTGCCGCTGCATGGCGGGGGGGCATGAGGCGGTTTGACAAACCGGGACAGGAAAAAACCTGCGAAAGTGCAGGTTTTCCCTCCGAAATTGGCTTATTTTGGCGAAAATCCTGCAAAAGTGCAGGAATTTTCGCTGAAAGCGGACCTGAGCCCATGTCCCCGCTGAAAAGCCTGTACAATTGCAGGAATTGTTCGCGTCCAGCGGATCAAGGGCGCAAATTCATGTATTTTTGCAGGTTTTCTTCACACTGCACTGCACCACACCACACCGCACCGGCAGCACCACCATCGCCAGGAAGATTGTGGCTATCGGCTCTGGGCACGCCCTTAAGGCATGCTCCGTCGCTCCCTCCCCTATGTTCCAACCGCCGGGGCAGCACCCTGCTCCTTCGGCTGGGCTATGCCGCGTTTCCAACGGCGCCAAGCCAATACGGCCCGGAACGTTTCGTCGATCATATAGGCGGCAAATATGCCGTAGATCCCCCAGCCAGCCGTAATCCCGAACAAATATGCGCCTCCGGTTGTCGTCAACCACATGCCCAGCACGCTGATGACAGCCACAAACCTGGCATGGCCGACGGCATTCAAAGCGTTGGTCAGACAGAAGGTCCAGATGCGCAGCGGCTGCCACACAAGGCAAAATGTGAAAACAGGCAGCGCAGCCGCAATCACCTCTTCATCCCGGGTGAACCACCCCAAAGCTGTGCGCGCGAAGTACCAGGCGAGCAGAGCGGCGCAGAGCGTTGCGGCCATACCGGCTCTGGCGCCCAGGTAAGGACTGCGTCTCACAAGGTCATGCCGCCCGGCTCCGAACAATTGTCCCACTTGAATGGACACGGCAGCGCCGACAGCGGAACCGATAACCCACGGAAACTGCTGAATCACGTTCAAATACGTGAAGGAGGCAAGCTGCGTCTCACCCAACGAGGACACAATGGAAAGCACAACAACCTGCGACAATCCCCAGGATACCGATGTAAAAATCGAAGGTACGCCAATCGACAGCATTTCCCTCATTAACGGTCTGTCATAGCCTTTCCAGTCCAGCCGGCGCATACCGTGCCTGAACGCCTGATACAGCAGCCACATGCAGCATAGCAATGCAGCGGAACGGCTTGCCAGGGTCGAGATCGACACGCCCAGAATGCCGAGCGTCGGAAAGCCGAGCAAACCGAATATCAATACGGAATTCGACGCCGCATGGATCAGATTCATACCGATGGAAACGACCATCGGCCCCCGCGTGTTCCCCGTGCTGCGGATGAAAGACGAGATGCTGAGGTGGAGCACCGTCACGAACATCCCGGCGCCGACGATTCTTAGGTACGTAACGGCGTAATCGTGCACTTCGCCGGGGGCGTTCATCAGCCGAACGATAGGTTCCGCCAACATGCAGAGGAGCATGCTGAGCGCCAGACCGCCGATGAGGTTTATTTTTATCGCCATAAATGCCGTCCTGCGCGCCTCAGCGGTTTTTCCCGCTCCCCATTTCCGGGCGACTACGACACCCGCTCCTGAATTGATAAGAAAAAATACCGTCATTATGGATTGAATAACTTGATTGGAAAGCCCAACCGCCGAAACCGCGTTATCCCCGATACTACTGACCATCAGCGAATCGACGGTTCCCATCAAAAACTGAAGAAGCATTTCGACCGCGATCGGCCAGGATAAGCTCCACAGCGAAATTCGTTTGAGATCTAGTTGCGATTGCTCCATAGCTGAAAATAGCCCTCCGTCTACCCCTTGGCAACCGTTAGGCAAACCTCCGGGATGAGGCGAACGGAGCGGATTTGGGCTACTTCCTGGCCGACGAACGTCTGCTGGATGGCCATGGCCGAATCGCTGGTTACGATTGTCCCCCGGCGGGCCGGAACGACGACTACGTCAAGCGGCTGAGCATGCAGCTGCGCTTCCAGGCGGGTCAATCCAAGCTCCCATGCATCGCCGTTCCAGAAATGGTCGCCGACAAGCTTGCCGCCTATAAAAGCGCTGCCGATGTCGCCTTCGTATTCGACGGATAGGAACCATTCATGCAGGTTAGGCAGACTCCATGCAGATTCGGGAATTCGCACCACCGCTTTGCGGCCGCCGATCAACTGCACCTCCGCTTCCAGCCGATTCGGCGGAAGCTCCAGGCGGTAGCGTGCGAATCCCGCTTCCGCCTCCCCTGTCGGCGTCAGCGTTCCCGCGCCGGCAGAGCAGGAAAGTGTCAGCCGTTCCGCTGCAAACACGCCGAATTCAACAGTTCCCCCGTCACGGTGAAACAGTCGAAGCTGATCGTCAAGCACGGCGACCGGGCTTTCCGACAAAATCAATCTGTGCTCGCCCCAGACGCTCACGTCATACAACCGCAGCGACTGCTCATGGGTGAGCAGCCTGATCTGCACGGCGGTTCCGTCCGTTTTTTTCAAACGGATCACGCCCTGGCCGTCCGGACCAAACCGAACTAACGTCCGCGCCCCCGCACGCTGCACCGAGCCGCCATCGGCTTCCACGCCCGCCAAATCCGGACCGGCGAAAGCAAACTCCGCCTCCATGCCTTCAGGCGTGAAGAAGAAATAAACGGTCTCATCTCCCGCCCCGATTTTCGTAAGCGGCTGAGCGGTCGCATATTTCAAAAGAATGCCGTCCAGGTCCATATGAAAAGGAAGCATAGCCGAAACATTCCGCCGCAGCGTGAATCCGCCCGATTCGGGTACCCGCAGCGTCTCGCCGTCCAGCTCCAGCGCAATCGACACGTCGTGATGATCTTTCATCTCCACATGATCCTGAAAGTTGTTCAGGAACAAATACCCCGCTCCGTCGCGCGCGCGGGCCGCATAACGCACATGCTCCGTATCGGCCGGGGTCAGCAGCGCGGCATTGTCAGGCAGCACTGTGGCCGTATCGCAGAGCGTTTCACCGAAGCTGCGCAGGAAGGTGAACAGCCCCTTCAGCCTGCGGTACGACTCGCGGACTTGACCGAATTCGCCGATCGGCGCCTGATAGTCATAGGATATTTTCGGACACGTTTTCTCGTTCATGTAAGCATGCTTGCCTACGGGCTGGGTACCGCCATGGAAGACGTAGTAGCCGATAAAATTGCAGCCTCCGGCGATTTTTTGCAGCGTCATCGCCTGCACGCTTTCCGGTTCCACCTGAAACCGCGCCAAATACCAGGCCTGCATCCCTCCGCCCATCTCGCAGCAGGCATAGGGATAGTTTTCCGGCTCGTAAGGCGGCTCAAACCCGTGAGCCTGGCGCGCATTGTTATGATAGTCCGCAAACAAAAACTCGGTCGTCGGCGGCTGCTCAGGCTGATTTTCGTTGACATTCCAGGGCGTGTACGCATAACCTCCATAGAGTGGCAGCACTTCGTCCTCCAGCACAGGCGCCCCGCCCCAACCGGTAGACGTATAAATCGGCGCAACCAATCCAGCTTCCAAAGCGAGCCGCTTCAGTTCTTTCATATGCGCAGCCCCGTCTCCGCCGGCCGGTACGAATTCGTTGCTCTGCCCGTTCGTATGCTCCCAAGGCGCGCCTGCATGCATATATTCATTTTCCAGCTGGATGCCGATAACCGGACCGCCGTCCTTGAACATCAGGCCTTCGGCTTGCTTGCCGATTTCTTTGTAGAGCCGGGTCACATAAGCCAGATAAGCCTCATCGTTGGAACGGACCTCGAACGGCCTGCCGTACAGCCAATCGGGAATCCCTCCATTACGGCACTCCCCATGGCAAAATGGCCCGACCCGCAAAATCAGATGCAGCCCGTGCTTGCCGCACAATTCAATAAATTTGCGCAGCTGCAAATTGCCGTCCCAGCAAAACCGCCCTTCCTCTTCTTCGTGATGAATCCAAAAAATGTAGGTAGCGACGATATTCACGCCCGCCGCCTTCATTTTTAACAGAGCTTCCTCCCATCCCTCATCGGGATAACGGGAGTAATGAAACTCGCCCGCAATGCCGAAAAACGGCCTGCCGTTCCATTCCATGTAATAATTGGTAAAAGAAATCCGATCCCCTTGCGGGTTTTGACCGCCTAACCGCAGCGTGCCCGGCCGCACTCGCTTCGTTATCCCTTGCAAATTCAAGGCAAGACGCTTGCCGCCTGCTGTGTCCATTCCATCATTCCCTTTCGGTTCCCATGGACGCGTTGCCCGTCCAAATCCGGTTTTCTTCTACTGTATCAGCAATCGCCTGAAATACATACAAGACAAAGTTACGCTTTTCAGGAAAATCCTCAACAGTTTCGTTATTCCGGCTTGCGGGCGATCACAATCGTTGCGGCATGGCAGTGCGGGACCCCGGAGGAATTGCAGTCAAATATGTACTCTTCGACGTACGGCTGCTCCCAATCCGCGTAATGATCCTGCAGTTCGCCGGGTTTGTACAAATATTCGTTCACTCCCCAGTCCGGCGCTATCTCCACATCCGGGTGCTCGTTAAAAGCAAACAAGACGTGCAGCCCGCCCGCTCGGGTATTGGATTTCCACTGGGCAAACTGCTTCAGCCGCCTTTCGGGGCGGATATATTGGAGCGCTCCTATCGAATAAAGAAGATCGACCGGCTGTTCAAGCTGAAAGGTATTGATATCCCCTTCAAGCGTATCCACATGCACCCCAGCTTCCCCGGCAAGCCGGACCGCTTTGGCCAGCCCAGCCGGGGAGGTATCGACGGCCAGCACCCTGTAACCGTGCTGCGCCAAAAATACGCTGTCGCGCCCTTCGCCCGCCCCCAAATCGACGGCATAGCCGCCATGACCGTAGCGCGGTACCATCAGCGCCATCCGGTTGGGCTCTTTTCCCCAATAATACGATTCTTGCGTGTAAAGCTCCTGAAGCTGTTCTTTGTCCATAAAGCATCCTCTCTTACGAAAACATTTTGAGGAGTCTGGCGGGCTGAGTTCACCCTCCAGACTCCGAGCTTGCGCGCGCTGCTCTTATATGCAAAATAGACCTTAACGTTACGTCAAGGTCAAGAGAATTTTCAAAAGCTCGGACGGTTCGCCGACCACATAGTCGGGTCTTCCGCGGCGAAGCAGCACGGGAGCGTCGTAACCCCACGTCACGGCGATTATGGGCACGCCCAGCTTCCTGCAAGCTTCAATATCCCGCAGCTCGTCGCCCACATACGCGATTTGCGAAGGCGAAACCCCCCACCGCTTCAAAATTTTTCGAATCGATTGATGCTTCCCGTCCAAATGCTTCGCCGATACGATCTCGTAGAACGCATGTTCCAGCTTGTTGTTCCGCAAAATCTGGCGGATATTGCTCGTCGAATTGGAAGACAGGATGGAAAGCTTGTGGCCTTCGGCGATAAGTCTGCCGATTACTTCTTTCATACCGGGAACGATATGCAAAAAGCGGATGTTTTCCTGGTAGCGCTGCCTGGCCGTCAAAATAAGCTTCGGAATTTGCAGCACAGGCACCCCCAGCCACTCCACACGTTCGGAAATGGATAGGGAGCGCAGCAGCATTAGATCCAGATTGCGGATTTTACGAAACCGGTGTTCGGCAGCCAGTTCATTATAAAGCTTCACAAGCAAAGCCCTGGAATCGACCAACGTCCCGTCAAAATCAAACAAGATGTGTTTCTTCATCAGCTATAAAATAATAATGGGGCCGGACCTTCCGGCGGCACTTGTCGAACTTGGTTGCTGGCAAATTCTTTGTTCGGGTCCAGCGCATAATGAGGATTGCTGATATCCCGAAGATCTTCCCAGTTGCAGGCGACACCGCCGCCATCGGCATCGCCGGCATGCATTTTGCAGCTGCTGCAAAAATGTTGATGCTGAGCGGCGTCCAGCTTTACAACCTTGTTACGCAGACAGCAATATATTTCGTTGTCGGCATTGCAAATATTGACATGAGTAATTAGAGCCATTGTTCAGCCAACTCCTTGCGGTACAATATGTGTGTAATAGTAAGTGTATCGACATACTATTAAGTGTATGACGGATTTTTGTAAACGGAATAATATTTTTAATGACAGACCGTCTAATTTTGCTACAATGGAATCACCTGATCATATAGTCTGGAGGAAAAACCGTGCAAACCTGGTCGCACTACGCAATTCCGATCCTTGTCGCGGGTTTGATCATTTACCGCCGCACCAAACGAACCATCGGATTTCAAAAATTATCGCGCGGCAGACTCAAGTTCCGGATCGTCATGTTCGGCATTATCGGACTTTTAATTCTATCGCTTGGCTTCGTCCATCCGGTTTATTTCATAGGCGATGCCGTCGGTGTGGCCGCCGGAGCCGCTCTGGGGCTTGCCGCGATCCGCCATACCCGCTTCGAGCACCGCGCCGACGGCTGGTATTACCGGACTCATATATGGATTGAGATCACGGTTTTAGTGCTGTTTTTAGGCCGTATCGCTTACCGGATCGTCGTTATGGCGACAATGCCCAATCCCGGCGCCGCGAACCCCGCCGATCCTTCCCAATTCGCCAAAGATCCGACGACGGCCGGCATTTTCTTTGTCATCGTAACGTATTACATCCTCTTTTTCGGCTATTTGCTTCGTGAGGAAGTAAAACTCGAAAAAGGCCCGCAGCCGAACGGCGAGGATTCCTATATCGAAAACAAATGAGCCTGATTCAACGAAACCGGCCCGCAAGTAAACCAAAAAACGCCTCCAATACCACTATACAAGTGGTGCGAGGCGTTTTTTTTGCGAGAGCGCACCGTTGCGGGGTGCTTGATGATCCGGGGCGCAGGCTGTCGTACGCAAGAGCCAGCGGCAATTCTGCCTGGCTACGCGAAGCCAGCGGGCACTTTCGCCTGGCTATGCAGAGCCAGCGGGCACTTTCGCCTGGCTATGCAGAGCCAGCGGCAATTCTGCCTGGCTACGCGAAGCCAGCGGGCACTTTCGCCTGGCTATGCAGAGCCGGCGGCAATTTATGCTCGGCTACGCGGAGCCAGCGGGCACTTTCGCCTGGCTATGCAGAGCCGGCGACAATTCTGCTCGGCTACGCGAAGCCAGCGGGCACTTCTGCACGACCACGCGAAGAAAACCTGCAATAGTGCAGGTTTTTGCGCATAGATACGCTGGCTACGAAAAATTCCTGCAAATGTGCAGGCTTTTCGCCGCGAATATGGGCTCAGACTCATATTCATCGAAAATTCCTGTACAATCGCAGGCTTTTTGCTAAAACGAGTCACTTTCCCGGAAAAAGCCTGCACTTTTGCAGTTTTTCGGGCTGACTAGCCGCTTCACAAATAGCCGCACCCCAATTTTTGCACCCCTTCCGGCTACCCCAACAAAGTATCGCAACTTATCCCACAGTCTGAGCATTGATAGTTTTTCGGGCTGACTAGCCGCTTCACAAATGGCCGCGACTCCAATTTGCACCCCTTCCAGCTGCCCTAACAAAAGTCTCGCGACTCTCCTAACAGTCTGAACATTTCAGTTTTTCGGACTGACTAACGACCATTGCAATTTTTCGAACTGACTAGCTACTTCCCAACCACCTACGCCAAGCCTTTGAGCAGCAAAAGTGCAGCGTCACCTAACTATTCCACAAGGAACTATGCATTCTCATCGTTGCGAGCTGGCGTGCGGGCTTTGGAGGCCCACCTTTGCTACGCAGGATTTCCGCTGCGTTGAACGCAGACCGGTCGGCTTCACCAACGCCGCATTATCGCAGACGTTCGGCTTCTCCTGGCGCTATTTGCCCCACCCTACGCGGGATGCCGCATGCCTAAACAGCAATGCCCGGAAATTCCCCATGTCAGGTTTTCTGCAAGAAATCACCGCTTTTACACAGGGGGATTTCCCTTCTCCGTTTCAATTTGTAAAAAAATTAACGCATCTTTTACACAATGTGTCTAATGTTTTAGGGTCTCGCAGTTTTTATACTAAATAAGAGAATGATACTGGCAAAAGGGAGATTTTCGATGACTACAGCGAGTGAAGCGGTAAAAATAAAAAATTTTATAGGCGGACGATGGGTAGAGGCGTCTGGCGGGCGTTACGAGGGTGTGCCGAATCCGGCGACAGGCGAAATCATTGCGCGCGTGCCCATCTCGACGGAGGAAGATGTGGATTTGGCGGCTCAGGCGGCAAGCAAAGCTTTTGAGTCATGGAAAAAAATAGCCGTACCGCGCCGCGCGAGAATATTGTTCAGCTATCAGCAGCTGCTGGTCCGGCATTGGGAGGAGCTTGCCCGGATTGTGACGATGGAGAACGGCAAAAGCTATGGCGAAGCTTACGGTGAAGTGCAGCGCGGCATCGAATGCGTCGAATTTGCCGCAGGCATCCCGACACTGATGATGGGCAGCCAGCTCCCGGACATCGCCACCGGCGTTGAATCCGGCATGTACCGCTATCCGCTTGGCGTCGTCGGCGGCATTTCCCCTTTCAACTTTCCGATGATGGTGCCTTGCTGGATGTTCCCGCTGGCGATCGCTTGCGGAAATGCTTTCGTGCTCAAGCCGTCCGAACGGACGCCGCTGCTGGCGAACCGCCTGGCCGAGCTGTTTCGAGAAGCGGGGCTGCCCGACGGCGTGCTCAACATTGTGCATGGCGCCCGCGAGGTCGTGAACGGCATGCTCGAACATCCCGACATCAAGGCCATCTCTTTTGTCGGGTCCCAGCCTGTCGCCGAGTTTGTATATCAAACAGGAACCGCTCACGGCAAAAGAGTGCAAGCGCTGGCAGGCGCCAAAAACCACTCAATCGTTATGCCAGACGCCGATTTGGACAACGCCGTGACCAACATTGTCAACGCCGCATTCGGCTCCGCCGGCGAACGCTGCATGGCTTGTGCCGTCGTCGTCGCAGTTGGCGATATCGCCGATGAGCTGGCGGAACGACTGCTGCAGGCGGCAAACGCGATTACGATCGGCAGCGGACTTGAAGAGGGCGTGTTCCTCGGCCCCGTCATTCGCGAAGAAAACAAGCAAAGAACGCTTCGTTACATCGAAATCGGCGAACAGGAAGGCGCCGCGCTGACGAGGGACGGCAGGCAGGATAGCGCTGCCCGGGGTCGGGGATTTTTCGTCGGCCCGACGATTTTCGATCACGTGCGGCCTGACATGACGATTTGGAAGGATGAAATCTTCGCTCCGGTGCTATCTATCGTCCGGGCCAAAGATTTGACCGAAGCGATCGAAATCAGCAACCGCTCGGAATTCGCCAATGGCGCCTGCCTCTACACGGACAGCGCCAAAGCTGTGCGCCAGTTCCGGGAAGATATCGACGCAGGGATGCTCGGCATCAATCTGGGAGTACCTGCGCCGATGGCTTTCTTCCCCTTCTCCGGCTACAAAAAGTCGTTCTACGGCGATCTGCACGCAAACGGCCGTGACGGCGTCGAATTTTACACCCGCAAAAAAATGGTGACCGCCCGATACTAAAAAACGGAAATCGGCACTCCCCTCATTCACGCTTCGGCCTCCTCAGCCGCTTCCGCCTTGGCGAACTGCGTGCGGTACAGGCGCGCATACAGCCCCTCCAGCGCCAGCAGCTCGCTGTGCGTGCCCCGCTCCACGACGCTGCCCGCCTCGATCACCAGAATGTGATCGGCGGCCAGCACCGTGGAGAGGCGGTGCGCGATCACGAGCGTCGTGCGCCCCTGCATCAGCTCCTCGAGCGCGGCCTGCACATAGGACTCGGACTCCGAGTCCAGGTGCGAGGTCGCTTCATCGAGGATCAGGATGCGCGGGCGCTTCAAAATCGCGCGGGCGATGGCGATCCGCTGCCGTTCGCCGCCGGAGAGCCTGTGGCCGCGCTCGCCCACCCTCGTGTCGTACCCTTGGGGCAGCGACACGATGAAGTCGTGAATGTAGGCCTGGCGGCACGCGGCCTCCATTTCCTCTTGCGTTGCGTCCGCCTTCGCAAACAGCAGGTTCTCGCGAATCGTCGCGTGAAACAGGAACGATTCCTGCGTCACGTACGCGATGCCGCTGCGCAGCGAAGCAAGCTGAACGCCGCGTACGTTCACGCCGTCAACCTCGACGGAGCCCTCCGTCGGGTCGTACAGCCGCGCGATCATGCCGATCAGCGTCGATTTGCCCGCGCCGCTCGGCCCGACGAGCGCGATCATCTCCCCTGGCTGCGCCTCGAACGAGACGCCGCGCAGCGCGTACTGCCCAGGCTTATAAGCAAAAGACACCTGCTTATAAGCCACATGCCCGCGGATCGGCGGCAGCGGCCGCGCATCCGGGCTTTCGAGGACATCGGGCTCCATGTCCTCGTATTCAAAAATGCGCTGGAACACGCCCAGCGCGGTCGCGACCTCCACCTGCAGGTTCAGCAGCGTGCCCACGGGCATGTACAGGCGGCCCAAATACGCCGCGAAAGCGACGATGCCGCCGAGCGTCATGCTTCCGGTAATGACCGAATAGCCGCCGTATAAATAAATGATCGCCGTGCCCAGCGGCCCCAGCGTGCCCGTCGCCATGTTGAACCAGCGGCCGACGAGGTTCAGCCGCAGCTCCAGGTCCATGACCTTCTGGTTCATGGACCGGTACTCCGCTTCCTGCTCCCGCTCCCTGCCGAAAATGCGCGTCAGCAGCGCCCCGGAGATGCCGAAGCTTTCGCTCAACTGCGAGGCGATGTCCCCTCGCACCTTTTGCGTCTCCAAGCGGAGCTGCTTGCGCATTTTGGACACTTTTCGCACCGGCAGCACGAACAGCGGTAAAATAAGCAGCGACACGATCGCCAGCTTCCAATCGAGGGCGAACAAGATGACGACCGTCGTCCCGACGATGACGATTTGCGTAATGGAAGATACGACCAGCGAAGTGACGACGTTTTGAATCGCCTGGACGTCGCCTGTCAGCCGCTGTACGATTTCGCCGGACTTGGCGTCCGTGAAGAAGGACATCGATTGCCGCTGCAAATTGCGATAGAGCGACTGCCCCAGGTCCCGCATCACCCCTTGGGTCACTTTCGTATTCAAATGATTTTGCCATACCCCCAGCACGCCGCTTCCGACCGGGAGCGCAATCATGAGCAGCGCCATTTCCGCGAGCAGCCGCAAACTGCCCTGCGGAATCGCTTTGTCGATAATTTCCCGCATGACGAGCGGAGGGATCAGCCCGATGACGGCGGACAGCAGCGCCAGCAGCAAAATGACGGCCAACTGCCCCCCATATCCGCGAAAAAGCCGCAAAATGCGGCGCAGCGACACATCTTTCAAACTGGCTTTGTCCGCTCTCCCCTTTTTCTCCAAATGATGGCTTACGCCTTCGCCGTACCCATTCCTCACCTGTCCTCACTCCGATCCGGTTTCAAACATTGTTATGATTCGCGCGGCGGCGGAACCGCCCGCAATATCGCGTCCGCCACTTCCTCCGCCATTCGGAGCACGCTGTACAGCGAGGTCGTCTGGAGGATCGCATACTGCTTCGGCCCCTCCGCGTTGACAATCGCCGCTATCGTGAAATCCCCTACCTGCGGAAGCGCCTTGCCCACCGATTTGCCGGGAACGATCGGCTGATTCGATACTTGATACAAGCCCACGGACTCCCTCCGGCCCAGGCATGCATCGATCGCAATGACGCTGCAGCCTTGCGGTATTTCCCGCAGCCGCTCAACCAGATTGCTTGCGTCGCATGGCGCCGCCAGCGTGCCGATCACATGCGGATAGCCCGCCTGCTCCAGCCGTGAGCCGACCAACGGCCCCAGCGCATCTCCCGTCGAACGATCGGTTCCGATACATACAAAAGCGAGAGTCTGCGGCTCCAGCCCGCACTCCCCGGCGATTTTTTGCAAAAAGGGGGCGAGTTCTTCTCCCTTTATTTTTTTCCAATAACGGTCCTCACGCACGACCGGCTCCTGTTTCATGGTCTCATTGCCCCCCGCTCTTTCCGAATGGTATAATGCAGTCAATTTCTATTCTTCCACATGGAGGTACACCATGTCCATACTTGGGTTTGCCGCTTCCCTGACCGTTCTGTACTGGCTGGCGATGAGCGCGGTCGTGCTCAGAGGCCTGAAACTGCTGCATACGCTTCCCCTTGGCGCCGCTCTTCCGGACAAGCCCCCGCTAGTATCGGTCATCATCGCGGCCAAAGAAGAAGAAGGCACCATCATGGAGACGGTCAGGCATCTGCTGTCGCAAAATTACCCGCGGCTTGAAATCATCGCCGTCAACGACCGCTCCAAAGACGCCACCGGCGTCCGGCTCGAAGAGCTGCGCGCATGGTCGGAGCGGAAAAGCGGCATTTCCGTCCCGCTGCGCATCATTCACATCACACAGCTGCCCGAAGGCTGGCTGGGCAAAAATCACGCCCTCTATCAAGGCTATTTGCAAGCGAGAGGGCAATATTTGCTGTTTACCGATGCCGACATTCTTTTTTCGCCAACCGCCGTCTCTGACGCTGTCGCTTATATGAAGCGGCACGGCGTCGAGCATCTGACCCTTGCCCCGAACATGATCGCGCGTCATACTCTGCTGCGGGGATTCGTTCATTTCTTTTTCTTTTCGTTCTCGCTGTTCGTCCGCCCCTGGAATGCGAACCGGGACGATACGAGACGCCATGGCATGGGAATCGGCGCCTTTAATATGGTGAGCCGTCAGGCGTACGAGGCCGTCGGCACCCATAAAGCGATTGCGCTCAGACCCGACGACGATCTTCAGTTAGGCGTTCAGCTGAAAGGAGCCGGATTCAAGCAGCGCGTTTTGTCGGCCAGGCATACGCTTCAGGTAGAGTGGTACCCGACGCTGCGCAATGCGGTGAAAGGGCTTGAGAAAAATCTTTTTTCCGGCTTCGGCTACAACTTGTCGTTCGCGCTGCTGGCCTGCATCGGGCAGCTGCTGTTTTTTATTTTCCCATGGATCGGCATGCTCCTCGCCGGAATCTGGCCCGCCGCCGCATATGCCCTGTGCGTAATCCTGCAAATCGTGCTGTACCGGAAGCTGATGTTCGGCTTGATGGGTGAGCGCGGCAAAGAAGCTTACCTGCTCCCCGTCAGCGCTGCGCTGCTGCTGTATACGATCATCCGGTCGGTCGGGCTGACGTTCAAGCAGGGCGGCATCTACTGGAGAGGAACATTTTACCCGCTCAGCGAACTTAAAAAGAAAAGAAGCTCAGGGCAGAATTGACTTCCTTGACGATTTGCTTCTTCTCCACCGGATGAACGGCTAACGTTCTGCCATTGCCGCCCGTATCTTCTAATTCATACACAGGGGTCAAGCCTTTTGCTGTTTACTTCTTGACGAACTTCATCAGGTCATCGAAGCTGCTTAGTTTGTTTTCGATTTGACTTTCATCCAGTTTCGTATTCCAACATGACGGGATATCGAATAGGGGCAACCTCAGTTCGAGCGTTAATCTTTCGGTTCGCAATAGGACGCAAGCCTCTCTATTTTATTCCTGTCATGTTGTCCATTTTTTAATAGTGCTGCTGTAAAATCACGTTCGTTCGTTATTAGTTTGACTCCATCCTGTCATGGCTAATTGAAGATGAAGCAGATTTTCCCGTTGTTCCATTTCCAGTTTAAAAATGCTCATAAGCAGGTCTTCTATAACAATGCCTTTTATACTTCCTTTTTGTTCCCTTACAAACTCAAAGACTAATTTCTTGCAAGATTCACACACTTCTATCATTCCGAGCAAGCTTTTTTCTTCTTGTTCATAGGCGGCATATTGATTTCTCATATCGCCCACCGCTTAAATAATGGCTTGGTGCTCGCCAATAGATTCAACTTGAAGCTGATACGCCAATTCGGATAATGACCATGTAGGAAATAGCTCCTTCAATTCGGATACTCGTTGAACGTCAAATGCTTGCTTCTCTACTTTTGCGCCGCTGATACCTTCATCACTGAATACATGCAGCAGGTTCCAGCCTTGCTGCTGGCAATAGGATTCAATTTCTTGCTGATTAGATAAATTGTAACCATCCTTGGCTTGTCCTGCTGTGGACACTCGAATATAGCCGATTACGTTCATTGAAATTGCCCTCCGTTATAGGAAATTGAGATTCATGTTACGCTTAAAACTACCATATACTAAATTATAGTACTTTTAAGACTACCACGCAATGAATTTCTTTGCGTAAAGTGGTATATTTATCGTAATAATTCAAATCTCTGTAATGAGAGGAATCACCCATGAAAATAAAAATTCGGCTCAGAGAAATTTTAGAAGAACGAAATATTTCCCAAAGAGAATTAGCACGAATGATGGGCATTCGTCATCCAACAATAAATCATTTATGTTCGGAGAATGTCGATAGAGTTTACATTAGAACCTTAGAACATATATGTGAGGTTCTTGATATTGATATCAGCAAGTTAATTGTTTCTGAAAAAGAATAATTCAATCGCTTCAACTTCTAACCATGATGCATGTAAGCATCAGATACGCAGTATACAGCCATTTTCAAGTCTTCAATTAATGTAAACTCCAATGTAGGGTCGAATCCAAAAGCAAATTCACTTTCCGATTCAATCATTTATTTTTCTTCTGATTTTGGGCATGCAAAAAAGGCTCATTCCTCCTTATCGTTCAAGTTAGAACAAGCCTTGAAAGTTTAACAAATGTTTGTTGTTGTTTAATGTTTGGTTTGTTGGTTGTATTGTACGATCTTGTTGTTGGGACTGTATACGGGTTTACACAAAATTTTTGACAGGGCCCAAATTGCTAATCCTTTTTGAAAATAGCTCCCATCTGTTCTAGACTTATATTTTCAGGCCAAATAGTCTTATGATTGTAAAAAGCCCCATTAAAAATAACATTGTTTATCTTTACGTTCGAAAAGTCTACTTCAGATAAATCAGCACTAGTAAAATCTACATCTTGAAGGATGGAATTCTTAAAAGATGCCCTTGATAAATCACAATTAATAAATTTTACATTTTTAAGGTTAGAGTACATAAATCCCACTTTCATCATGCTAGAATTGGAAAAATTCACTTCCTCTACTACTGATTCATAAAACGTAGATTTTATAACCTTAGAGTTAGATGCGTCACATTTTTTTAATAATGAGTAATCCAGATTTGACCTTGTTAAAATTACCCCATTCATACTGACCTCTATAAAATTTATTGATGCCAGATTCGAATAATAAAAATCAGTATTGGTTAATAAACATTTCTGCAATGTTGACCCTACCAATACCACATCTGTTAAGCTCCTACCAACTAAATCCAATTCTAATAAAGTAGCATCCTCTAAATACAATTGTGTGCCTTTAGATTTTGATTCAGTGATCCATAATTGGTGATCCTCAATCATTTTATTTAGTTCTTGTTGAGTTAACATCCACTATCCCCCCTCTTTCCATTTATGGCCACCAAAGGATTCTTTCCTTCCATTCCATAGTACTAATAGCATTTTTTAATTGCTCAATGTGATCTTGGGACAATTTGGTGGTGTCAAGAATAACATTTTCTCCCTTACGCAATTCATCTTCAATATCTGCCATTGACCTATCTAATCTAAACCCACCTTTCTTAGGTGGATATTTTGAATTAAATCCTTTTACATCCCACACTTGTCCATTTCTATCGATAAATTCACCTCGACCCGTAACTGGATCACGTACAATTGGCCCTGTGAGTTCTCCTCTAACCTCTAATTCAAGCCCAGCCTGTCGTTCTATTTTAGTTTTGTCATCAATGTCAAAATTATGGTCTGGGTCTTTTGCCAAATTTTCATACTCATCTGGTGTTCTAGCATGATAGGTTCCCTTGTCACCATACTTATCCATTAACTCCTGATAGTAATCTGGTGCATCCTTTCTGATTATATCTAAATCACTTTTACCCGTCCCCTTAGAGCCTGAACCACCTCCACCCTTTCCAGGGCCGACTGAATCTCCCTCGCTCTTCATATAATTCGATATTTTCCCCGTTGCTTCCTGGAAGAGTTCCCTTAACGTTGTTGTTTCAGGTATACCTCCAAGCACTCCTGCCTTCTGCGGAGCAAACGGGTTAATAAATTCTGCATCCAAAATCTTTTTCATATCCTGAGTAAGCTTCGCGTAACTTTTACCCAGGGTGGTGCCCTTTTTACTCAGCAATTGTACAAACTGATCGGATTTTGCGCTTATACTTGCAACCTCTGTCACCTGCACCGACTTCGTGCCACTCAGCACCAACTTTTCAGCTTGCATCGCCCTGGATGCTGCTCCTGCCTCGCCACCGACGAAAAAGGAGGCTATGGTAAGTACCAATTCCGTTCCATATTTGCTTCGACTATAGGTATCTCCATTGATGACGTCATCCTTGAAATCCCGCTTTACGCCTTCCCAGACTCCCGCCAGTGTTCTCAGTAGCTCATCCCGATGTTCCTTGTCGGCGTAGTATTTGCCTGTATAAACGATTGGGTTCGTAACAAACTCCAAGGCCTCTAGAGGATTCTTTACGGCAAAATCTAATTCCATCCATAACAAGTCTGCCAACCCCAGAACGGTTTCCTCTACAACCGTGCCGATGCCTGCCAGGATGCCAGCGCTCATCGGATCAAATTCTTTGTACGCTTCCCATGCTTGCTTGATAGGTCCGAAAAGCGCACCGGATGTCGCGCCGCTCATCAACTCCCGGAACGCATCGGCGGGGGAGTAATCGCTGAAGTCGCTCACTTCCCCTCGCTGAACATCCGAGGCGGCTTTCGCTCCTACTGCGACGGCTCCCGCTGCCATCACGCCGGCTGCCACGACCCCGATTACCACCGCTCCGGCTCCTAACGTCGCTACGGTAACTGCCGCAACTACCGCTACAA
>NZ_JBYLHY010000040.1:0-62189 GCF_057749925.1 Paenibacillus sp. sgz302191 | reverse complement strand
CGTCCTTTGGTTTGTTAGTTTCATCGTTTCCAGTTCTTACGCTTTTCAAGCTTGAAACTGGAGCTGTAGACCTGAATTATTTTCATTCTGTGGGGTGACGTCCACGACGTCATGGGGTTTTTGCAGGTTTTTTCGCGCAACCAAGCAGATTGTGCGACCGGATCTGGCGGTAGGTTTCACCATAGTCCGACTTTTGCAGTTTTGGGTGCATCTTATGTGGACAGCCGTTTAAAAGGGCGGAATGTCACTTTTTCTGTGTCCTTTAAAACATTTTCACATTACAAATTCATATATTACAATGGGAGAATAAGCTAATTAGAATCGGGTTTGAGATGGGGGTGGCCGGTTTGACAAACAGCAGTATTCAACTGTTAGGCAGGTTAAAAATTACTATAGACGACAAGGAGTTAACGACGTTTTTTTCCGGAAGCAAGGTCAACAAATTGCCTTTGATTTCTGGCCGGATTCCACCGAGAAACAAGCCCTTTCCAATTTGCGGAAACTACTTCACGACCTGCGGGAATGCTGGAAGGTCAGCGGGAATACTCGCCGGCTATCGTTTTCGCGAACAAGCTGCTGATCCAGAATCCATTAAGAGAGGAAACGTACCGCACGTTGATGCGGCTGTACGCCTTGAATAAAGATATGGCGGGCGCTACTCGAATTTACCGGCAAATGCTGAGTAAATGGCAAGACGAACTGGGGATAGGCCCGGCAGAAGAAACCGTGTACCTGATTGAAAGGCTTACGCAGAACGGCGTCGAACCTTCGTCGACCGCGCAGAACGAGCTGATCGGCAGATCCGCCGAATGGGGGCATCTTCTGAAAGCTTGGAAGCAGGCAGCGGCAGGCAAAAGCGCGATGTTGATATTGAAAGGGGAGGCGGGCATAGGCAAAACGAGACTGGCGCAGGAATTTAAATCGAGGGTAGAAACCCAGGGGGAACAAACAGCAATTGCCGGCTGTTACCCTTCAGCAAGCTCCCAGTCCTACCGTCCGGTAACAGTATGGCTTAGGCGTCTCGCCGTACCGCAGCTCAGTCCGGTTTGGCTGTCTGAGTTGGCGCGATTGCTGCCGGAGCTGTTGGAACGATACCCCGACCTGCCGCAGCCAAACCCCATACAAGTCCGGAGAAAGAACGCCGATTTTTGCTATGCCAATGGACATCGACAACATTTATGCGGTTTTGTCAAGGGACTCAGCAGATACGTTGGTGAAAAATAAACAGTTCCAGGAAGTGTTAAAGATCGACCAATACGGAGACGTTACTTTTACGCTTGACCGCAAATTCAAGCGGCTCGTTCTAGATGCCGCTGTCGTCGACCCCGGAGAACACGAGGTGGAATTTTCGCTGTATAACAAAGTCCCAATTTGAACCCTTATATTTATGCCAGAATTTTGGACACTTCATATTTTGATAATGGGAATTCTGCCGCTAAGAAATAGCTTGTAATGTTAAGGACCGGGAGCAGCCGCCCGCAGCTGAAAGACCAGGGAGCGATACGAATAAGCTGTAGCATAGGATAGACCAGAAAGGCGGCTCAAGTTAAGGGCCGCCTCTCTGGTCTTCTTGTTTATGATGCTTGCAGAGGGCTGCGGATTGCCGGGAGTATAAAGAGATCACTGCCTGGCCGATCCTTTGATCGACGTCTTCGCAACGGTCGGACGATAGTTGATGATCTTCACCAGTTGCTCCTGCATATAGGCCGGCGAATGATTGAAACCGCTCTCCACCCAGTGGAACACAAGACCTAACAGCGCGTGGATCGAATAGGTGGCCAGCAGTTCTTCATCGATGTCGTTTTTCGTAGAGACAAGCTCCTCCATAGAAATCCGCTTGAGCGCGGTGAACATTTTCTCCCGGAGCGCCGGCAGTACATCGCTTTTCATAAGAACGGTATAAATCGCGGAATGCTCGTAAATGTGCGCGAAAAGCATAACGGAATGCGCCGGCAGCTGGTCGATGTGGAAGAACTCCACCTTCTCGTAAGGCGCGCGGAAGGAAAGTAGTAATTTATCGATCAGATCGAGAATGATATCTTCAAGTAGCGCCTCCTTGCTTTCATAATTGGAATAGAAGGTCCCGCGGTTATAATTCGCAAGCTCCACGATTTCCGTAATGGATACCGCCGTGAACGGCTTGTCCGCCATTAGCGTTAGCAGCGCTTGGCGTAACGCGGCCCGGCTGCGAACGATGCGGCGGTCTATTTTTTTGCCATTGTCGGTCATTGTCTATGCGATCCTTCCTGTTAAACATATTGAACAAAATCGGCCGAGTTGTTCGTTATCTGACAAACGCGCTGTTTTTACTGATTGTAATCACTTATATCCCTCATTATACTTGAAGTAACGGATGTTCTCTATTGAACATGTGTTCGTTATTTCTTGGGGACAGCCGGCATTGTTTGTTCGAAGATATAAAATAATAAAGATAAATGGAGGAATTTCGTCATGAGATTATCCGGAAAAGTAGCTGTTGTCACTGGGGCTGCTTCGGGCATGGGAAGAGCCATCGCAGAATTGTACGCTGCGGAAGGGGCGAAAGTTGCCGTATCAGACCTTCGTGTTGAAGCCGCGCAAGCCGTTGTTGACGGGATTGTCTCCAGAGGCGGCGCCGCCTTCGCTATTGCCGCTAACGTCGCAAAAGAAGAAGACGTGCAGGCGCTTATCGATACAACCGTCGAGCAATACGGTACCGTAGACATTCTCGTCAACAACGCCGGCATTATGGACAACTTCGTCCCGGCCGGAGACTTGACGGACGAGCTGTGGGACCGCGTCTTCGCCATCAATACGACAGGACCAATGAGAACGATCCGCAAAGTGATTCCGATTTTTCTGGAGAAACAAGGCGGAGTCATAGTCAACATTGCATCCGCGGGGGGCTTGATGGGTTCCCGCGCCGGCGCGGCTTATACGGCTTCGAAGCACGCCGTCGTCGGCCTGACGAAGAACGTCGGATTCCAATATGCGCCTAAAGGCATCCGCTGTAATGCCATCGCGCCGGGCGGCGTCAATACAAACATCAGCGCATCCCTTACGACCCCGAACCCGTTCGGTATCGAAAGAGCGATGGCCGGCATAAACCTCAACCCGCGCACAGGGGAGCCGGAAGATATTGCGAAAGTGGCGTTGTTCCTTGCTTCCGACGATGCTAGCTTCGTTAACGGCACGGTTGTAACGGCCGATGCGGGCTGGACTGCTTATTAACCTTACAGATCCTATGCTAAACCGTCAGTCCGTCTTGGGGCTGGCGGTTTTGCCGTATTTCAGGCAGCTGAATTTTGATGACACATTATATTGCGAAAGAACTTTTGGAATGAAACGCTAGATTCAGAGAAATTTTTGGCTGCGCGAATTTGGCCGGTTCATTTCCATAGAGAAAGCAATTTGGAATTTGTGGAATTAACGAGCGCAAAACGAAATAAAATGTAGTAAAATCACACGAATAACAGAGAAGCCGTGCGTCGCCGGCGCTTGATGCTGCGGCCGCTTTTTTGACTGCAAATCATTTACTTTTATCGGCATTATATAGGCGATTCGATAATAATATTTATTTGTTCGCATCCATTTAATCAACATTTGCCTATGTCCCGCATACACTTGTAATGAATGATTGTATGGAGGAGGTTGAAAGGATGTCAATAGATAAAGATTTGCAGTGCAGAGAGATCATTACCAAAGCTGTCTGCGGCAAAGGCCGCAAATTCTCGCACGTAAGTCATACCGTGACTCCGCCCTTTTCTCCGACCAGTATATTGGGCGCTTGGATCATTAACAACCAATATGAAGCGATCCAATCCGGAGATGGCGTAGAGGTAGTTGGTACTTATGATATCAACATCTGGTATTCTTACGATCGCAACACCAAAACCGATGTTGCAAAAGAGACAGTGTCCTATGTAGAAGTCGTTCCGCTTACTTACTTAGACAAAAAACATAGGTCGGCTACGGCTGAGGTGGCTGCCTTCGCAACGCAGGAGCCGAACTGTGTGGAAGCCAGCGTCTCCTCCGGCGGCGACAGCGTGGTAATCCGGGTGGAACGGGAGTTCCAGGTCGAGATGGTCGCCGAAACGAAAGTGAATGTAGTCGTTAGTCCGACCGGCCCAAGCGATTTCGACGACAAGCATGTGGACTTCGATGACAGCGTGGACGGAGATTTCGAGGATCTCGATGCTGCGCTGCTCGAAGATGACCTGGATTAAGGAACCTTATACTTCACTGTATGCAGGAGCATTGGGTTCGGCAGAGGGCATTCGCCCTCTTTTTTGTTTTGGTCTGGAAAATGGGCTTGAGCGGAGCGGCCCCAAAAAAACCGAAGGAGCCTGACAATGGACACATTTTTTCTCCATTTTCACGAACGGGATGCCCTGGCGATCGCCGGCAGCATGCGGACGGCCGGCGGAACGAAGCTGCCGGAGGATTGGCAGGGGCAGGTTGTCATTCATTGGGGCGGGGCGCAGAGCGAGCAGCCGGGCAAGCGCGCGCTTCAGCCGGTGAAAGCGATATTGCGCGCTCGGCAGCAGGCCAGGCGCGACGAACTGCTCGGCCTGCATGGGATCAAGACGAGGGCTTTGCTTGACGGCCAAAGCGAACGGATCGTTTTTCCCTATCTATACAAGGTTGCCGTCTTTCATTTGCAAATTTTGGCCGTTTACGAGAAAAAAGAGCGCTTGCTCCGCTCGGAACAGTCAGTTTACGATTCCACCTACAAGCACCTTAAGCCCGCTTACGAGGAAGTGCAGCCCGAACTGGCGAGCCGTCACGTGCGCAGGGCGAGCCGCGAGTCCGTCAAGGCGATTTACGCGCTCGGTCTGGATTACGGGCTGGTGACGGTCGGCATCCTGCCTAGCGGGCATACGCTCGTGCTGGATGTGGACCCGGCGCCGAAGCTGAACGAGCGGCTCGTGCCGCTGTTCGCCCAGGCGATCGACCGCTATGCGGCCGCGCTCGGCCAAGAGCTGCGGCGCACCGAGCGGGCCATGCTCGGCAGCGACCCCGAGTTCCTGCTGCTCAGCCCGCGGGGCAAAGTCGTCTCCGCCGACCGCTATCTCACGCGGGACGGCGCAGTCGGTTGCGATGCCATCGTGCTCAGCGGGCATCGCGTCATCCTGCCGCTGGCGGAGCTGCGCCCGCAGCCGAGCGCCGACCCGCGCGAACTGGCGAGAAACCTGCTATCTTCGATGCAGCTCGCCGCGCGGGCGATTCCCGACGAGAGCCTCGCTTGGCTCTCGGGAGGCATGCCGGTGAGCGGCTTCCCGCTCGGCGGCCATATCCACTTCAGCCGCTGCTGGCTGAATACGCACCTGCTGCGCGCGCTCGACAACTATCTCGCGCTGCCGCTGATGCAAATCGAGGGGCCGACGACCCGCGATCGCCGCCCCCGGTACGGCTTCCTCGGCGATTTTCGGCGCCAGCCGCACGGCGGCTTCGAATACCGCACGCTGCCGAGCTGGATGGAGTCGCCGCTGGTCGCACGCGGCACATTCGCGCTCGCTTCGCTGATCGCCGACAACTATTGGCTGCTTCAGCAGCAGCCTCTGCAAAAACTCGACATACAGCGAGCTTATTATCGCGGGGACAAAGCAAGCCTTCAGCAAACGGTGGCGGAGCTGTGGAAGGATTTGGAGAAACTGGAGGCGTACGACGTTCACGCGAAAGTGCTGGACCGGCTGAAACTGCGGATCGAACGGATGGAGCCGTGGAATGAGCGCGAGGATATCCGCAAAGCGTGGCGCATTGCCCCCTATCATCGCAAAGAAGCAATTAAGCAGTAAATCATGTTATAATAGATTCAATTGTCGCCGGATTGGTTAAGGGACGGTTTGCCGGACGCTGCTGCGGCCCGGCGGATCGTCCTGTGCGCAGAACAGGCGGGTTCGAATCGCGCCGGGAGTCTGGCGGGCGGAGTTTCTTTGGTGCAAGTCATTTTGTATACAATACCTTCTGCTGAATTTGTCGGCCGGACTCCCGGGTGCAGGAACGGGGCTGCTTTTAACGAATTAGTAGAGGCTTTGCGCCTTGCTGCGGCGGTTGATTTTCATAGATTCATAGAACGGATCATTTTATTATCTGGTTGGAGGAACGTATGGCCCAGTACACACCGATGATACAACAATACTTGGCCGTTAAGGCGCAAGTCCCGGACGCTTTTTTATTTTTTCGGTTAGGTGATTTTTACGAAATGTTTTTTGAGGATGCGGTGAACGCGTCGCGGGAGCTGGAAATTACGCTGACAGGCAGGGACGGCGGGGGAGAAGAACGCATTCCGATGTGCGGCGTACCTTACCATTCTGCGGAAAATTACATAGCCCGATTGATTGAAAAAGGATTCAAGGTAGCGATTTGCGAGCAGGTTGAAGACCCGGCGGAAGCCAAAGGCGTCGTGCGGCGGGAAATCGTGCGCATTGTGACTCCGGGCACCGTCATGGACAGCAAGCTGCTGGGCGAGACGAGCAACAATTATATGGTTTCTCTCGTCGGTGAAAATGGAGCATACGCGTTTACCGCGTGCGATATTTCTACGGGAGAATTGTATACGACTTTGCTGCCGGCTTCCTGGGAAGCGGTCGTGGACGAGCTGAACGTATACGGCCCTTCCGAGCTGATCGCGGATACATCGATGCTCGAACAAGTTCGCGAAAGCACGGCCAATTGGAGCCGCTCCGCCGTCATAACGGAGTGGACGCATGCGGATCACAGCCTGCTGGCTGAGCATTTTGCCGCGGACGAGGCGCTGCCCGGGCTCCCCGAGCTGAACAAACAGGGCGTTGCGCTGCTGCTCAGCTATTTGAAAGAGACGCAGAAGCGCGCGCTCACGCATATCAAACATATCCGCCGCTATGAGCCGGACATGTACATGACGATGGACCCTTTTACGAGAAGAAACCTGGAGCTTGTCGAGACGGTGCGGGAGCGCACGAAAAAAGGCTCGCTGCTCTGGCTGCTCGATAGAACCGTAACGGCCATGGGCGCGCGCATGCTGCGCCGCTGGATCGAGAAGCCGCTCATGAGCGTATCCCGCATCGAGGAGCGGCTGGAAGCGGTCGATGTGCTGTACAACCAGCTGATCGTCCGCGAGGATGTCCGGCAGGCGCTCAAGGAAGTGTACGACCTGGAGCGGCTCGTCGCGCGCATTTCCTACGGCAACGCCAATGCGCGGGATATGACGGCGCTGAAGCATTCGCTGCAGCAGGTGCCGCTGCTGCGGGAAGTATGCGCGGCATCCGGCTCCCGCACGTTGCGCCGGCTCGTCGACAACATGGATGCGTGCGAAGACGTGATGTCGTGGATCGCGGAGGCGATCGTCGACGAGCCTCCCGTATCGATCCGCGACGGCGGCATGATCAGGGAAGGCTACCAGCCTTACCTGGATCAGCTGCGCGAAGCGAGCACGAACGGCAAGCAGTGGATTGCCGAGCTGGAGCGCCGGGAGCGGGAGGCGACGGGCATCAAGTCGCTGAAGATCGGCTACAACAAAGTGTTCGGCTATTTCATCGAGGTGACGAAAGCGAACATGGCTTCGCTCCCGGAAGGCCGCTACGAGCGGAAGCAGACGCTGGCCAACGCGGAGCGCTACGTAACGCCCGAACTGAAAGAAAAAGAAGCGCTCATTCTCGAAGCGCAGGATAAAATGGTCGATCTCGAACACGAGCTGTTCACGGAGCTGCGCAACCGCATTTCCGGGCACATCTCGCGGCTGCAGAAGCTGGCGGAAGTGATTGCCGCCGCCGACGTCTACCAGTCGCTGGCCGCTGTCAGCGCGGCGCATCACTACCGCAAGCCGGAGATCGGCGAAGGCTTCGATCTCCGCATCGAGGAAGGCCGCCATCCGGTCGTGGAGGCGGTCATCCAGGACGGCTCGTTCATCGCCAACGAAACGAGGCTGGAACAGGAGCAGGGCCGTATTTTGCTCATCACCGGGCCGAATATGGCCGGGAAGAGCACGTATATGCGGCAGGTGGCCGTCATCTGCCTGATGGCGCAGATCGGCTGCTTTGTGCCCGCACGGTCGGCGCGCATGCCGGTCGTCGACCGGATTTTTACGCGGATCGGCGCTGCCGACGATCTGATCGGCGGCCAGAGCACGTTCATGGTCGAGATGATGGACATCCAGGTGATGACGGAAAAAGCGACGAGCCAAAGCCTTGTCATCATCGACGAATTGGGCCGCGGCACTTCGACGGGCGAAGGCATGGCGATCGCCCAGGCGGTCATCGAGTTTTTGCACGACCGGATCGGCTGCAAGACGCTCGTGTCGACGCATTTCCACGAGCTTGCGCATTTGGAAGAAAGCTTGGGCCATCTGCGCAACCACTGCATGGCGGTCAAAGAGAGCGGCAGGCAGGTGACCTTCCTCCGCAAGCTGATTCCCGGGGCGGCAAGCACCAGCTACGGCATCTACTGTGCCGAAATTGCCGGGCTGCCCGAAACGATCATTCAGCGCTCCTATGCGCTGCTGAACGGCTTTGAAACGCGGGCTGCCGCCGCTGCGCAAACCCCGCCCGCGAGTGAGCAGCCCGCCGCGCCGCAGGCTGCGGAGCTTGAAACCGCCGCCGCAGTAGCGAAGGCGGAGCCGGCGGTTCAGCAGTTGTCCCTCTTCGGGGAGGACAACGTCGCCGTTCCCGGCGTCAAGAAGAAGCTTGACGCCAAATCGCAGCTGGTTCTGGACCAGCTGAAGGGGATCGATTTGATCAACATGACGCCGCTGCAGGCGCTCAATCTGGTTTACGAATGGAAACAAAAGCTGCATAGCTAGGAGTTTGTCCGATGAACGACGTAGAAGGTATATCTGCAAAACAACTCCGTCGGACAAACTACCGGCCAAAAAATATACGCATGGGAGAGTCAGTCATGAGACAACCGAGCTTGAAACCGATGAAAGTTACGCTGGCGCTCGCTTCCGCGCTTCTGACTTTGCTGCCTGCCGGCGCTATGGCGCAGGACGATGCGCAGACCACCGAGCAGGTCAGACAAGTTCTCGGAACGATGCATGTCAGCGGAGTCACTGAAAATGATTTGAAAAATAAAAGCATCGCCGAAATGATCGAAGGGCTTAAAGATCCTTACACCGTATTTTTTACGAAAAAGGAGCTTGATGCATTTTCCAACTCGCTGGAAAACAATTACGTCGGCATGGGCGCCCGCATCGGAATGGACAAAGACGGCATCTATCTTTCCGAAATATTTGCCGGATCGGCGGCGGAAGCTGCCGGTCTCCAGGCAGACGATTACATCGTGGCGGTAGACGGAGCGGCCGTGCAAAAAGATTCGATCGAATCGGCCAGAAGCAAAATTATCGGGGAATCGGGAACGAAAACGAAAATAACGGTGCAGCGGGGCGGCAAGGAATTGACGGTCGACTTGACTCGCAAAGAAGTGAATGTGCCTGAAGTGTACAGCAAAAGCTTCGCTAATGGCGTCGGCTACATTCAAATCACCGATTTTTCCAGCGATGCCGACAGCGATTTTGACAAGCAATTGGCCGATTTGAAGTCCAAAGGGCTGAAGGCGCTCATTCTCGATGTGCGCAACAATCCGGGCGGGCTGGTGAAAACCGCACAAAATATCGCCAAACATTTTGTCAAGGAGGGCACGCTGATCCATACGAGGGACCGCAACGGTGTCGATGAGCCGGTGCCGATCACCGGCGGTTCGGAAGTCGGGGTGCCCGTATATGTGCTCGCGAACGAGAACAGCGCCAGCGCTTCGGAAGTTTTGAGCGGGGCGCTTCAGGACTATAAGGTCGCCAAAGTCATCGGCGTTCAGACGTTCGGGAAGGGCAGCGTCCAGCAGTTGATGCAGCTGACGGACGGGAGCGGCCTGAAAGTGACGATCGAGGAGTATTTAACGCCTAACATGCACAAAGTGAACAAAGTGGGCATCAAGCCGGATATCGAGACGGATGGCAGTGCGGCACAATTGATTACGGCGCTTCATATGGCGGGCATTCCCGATGTCGAGGTTACGGTTTACAAACATAAGGTGACTTACAACGGCGTCGAAATGACGAGCGGCTTCCCGCTGCTCAGCGAGAACGGGCATTTGTACGCCCCGACCCGCGCCCTGGCGGCGCTTGTTAACGCCAAAGTCGCCTGGAATAACGACAAGCACACGGTCGATGTGACAGGGGCGGACGGCACGCATTCGCTTTCGTCCGAAGCAGGCAAGCTTATTATCGACAATGGCACGAGTTACGTGAATGTCGATCTGTTTCATGATTATTTCCCCGGACTTCATGTCAAAGAAGATGGGGAGAACGTGACGATCGGCGCCGCAAAGGGGAACTGAGCGCTATGGGGAAAATCCAGCTTTTAAGCGAGCATATTGCCAACCAGATCGCGGCGGGAGAAGTGGTGGAAAGGCCTTCTTCCGTCGTCAAGGAGCTTGTGGAAAATTCGGTCGATGCCGGCAGCACCCGTATTGACGTGACGATCGAAGAGGGCGGCCTGCAGCTCATCCGGGTTGCGGACAACGGCTCGGGGATGGAAGCCGGAGATTGCGAATTGGCTTTTCAGCGCCATGCGACGAGCAAAATCGCCACGAGCAAAGATCTGTTCGCGATTCGCACGCTCGGCTTTCGCGGCGAGGCGCTGCCCAGCATCGCCTCGGTGTCGAGGCTGGAATGCGTGACGAGCTCCACGAACGACGGGCTGGGGCGAAAAATCGCCATCGAAGGCGGCACCATTCGTCTGGTAGAGGAGATTGCGGCTTCCCGGGGCACGGAAGTGTCGGTCAAGGAGCTGTTTTTCAACACTCCGGCGCGCCTGAAATATATGAAAACGATCCAGACCGAGCTGGGACACGTGTCCGATTATTTGTACAGGCTCGCTCTGGCCCATCCGAATATCGCGTTCTCCCTGAAGCATAACGGCAATCTGCTGCTGCAAACACTAGGCAATGGGGATATGCTCCAGGTCATCGCCGGCATCTACGGCACGGCCGTCGGGAAGCAGATGCTGCCGATTCAGGCGGAAAGCCTGGATTACACGCTGCAAGGCTTCATCGCCAAACCGGAGATGACGCGCGCCAATCGGGGCGGCATTTCCACCATCGTCAACGGCCGCTATGTCCGCAACTTTGCATTGAATCAGGCGCTGCTCCAAGGCTATCATACGCTGCTGCCGATCAACCGCTTCCCGGTCGCCGTCCTGCAAATCGGCATGGACCCGGCTCTCGTCGACGTCAACGTGCATCCGTCCAAGCTGGAGGTGCGGTTCAGCAAGGAAGCGGAGCTGACGGCGATGATCGAAGCGGAAGTGAAGCGGACGCTCGGCAAGCAGGTCCTGATTCCGCAGGGCGCGAAGCCGGCTGCGCCGAAGGGGGCGTACGTGCAGGAACAGCTGGAGCTCACGCGGGTTGCGGAGCCAGCTGCGGAGCCTAACCTCGTGACAACTCCGCAGCCTCGCACAGAGCGCACCGAACCCGTCAAAACGGAACCGCTGCCGCTCACGCCGGGCCCGCTGGTCAAGGAGGCCGTGAATCCGTACCGTTCTGCGGTAGAGCCCCTTGCAGCCCGCCCGCGTACAGGGATGGCTTCAACGTACGGTTCGGACTACGCGCCCGCGAACAGCGCCTCCGTTCGGCAGCAGCGCAAAGCGGTGGAAGCTTTTATGGATCTGATTCCGGAATCCGGCGAATCGGCGGCGCCTAAGCTGCCTTCATTTCCAAGGCTCGATCCGATCGGGCAAATGCACGGAACTTACTTGATCGCGCAAAACGATGAAGGGCTTTACCTGATCGATCAGCATGCGGCTCACGAACGCATCAATTATGAATATTTCTACGAGCGCTTCGGCAATCCGGCGGAGGCCAGCCAGGAGCTGCTCGTGCCGATTACGCTGGAATTTACGCCGTCCGAAGCGGCCGTTATCGAAGACAGGCTCTCCCTGTTCGAGCAGGCCGGGGTGTACATGGAAGCGTTCGGCGGCAATACGTTTTTGGTGAGGGCGCATCCCCACTGGTTTCCGGGCGGCGAAGAGAAATCGATCGTCGAGGAAATGTGCGAGTGGGTGCTCGCCGAGCGCAAGGCGGTCGACATCGCCAAGCTGCGCGAGAAAGCGGCGATTATGTGTTCCTGCAAAGCGTCGATCAAAGCGAACCAGGGCCTGAGCGTGCTTGAAATGGAAACTTTGATCGACCGTTTGGCCGGCTGCCGCAATCCTTATACGTGTCCGCACGGCAGGCCGATTGTCGTCAGCTTCTCCACTTATGAGCTCGAAAAAATGTTTAAGCGGGTGATGTAGCCTCGTGCTTGTAACGACATCTTACGAACCGTCCGGCGAAGCGCTTGCCAAAGCACGCCGGCTGGCGGAGGAATACGGCGGGCGTCTGGTCGCGCGGGGCCGTGATTCCCTGCAGCAACTCAGACAAAAGCAAGGCGACGATTCGCTCCTGCTTGTGACGAAGGAAGAGATCAGGTACTATGTAGGAGATATGCCTGCGTTATTTTTTCATCCGAGCATGGCGCAGGTGCGAATCAAGCGGCTGCTTCGCGGCGAATCCGATTTGCTGCTCGACGCATCCGGCGCGGCGGCAGGCGATTCGGTGATCGACTGTACGGCGGGGCTGGCTTCCGATGCGATTGTGTTTTCGTTTGCCGTCGGCGCCGCCGGGCAAGTGACGGCATTGGAGAGCGAGCCGGTTCCGGCCATGCTCATCCGCGAAGGGCTGTCGGCGTACGAATCCGACATTCCCGAACTTAACGAAGCGATGCGCCGAATCGCTGTCAGCCAGACCGATCATCTCGCTTATTTGCAGCGGCTGGAGACGGGGAGCGCGGACATCGTCTACTTTGACCCGATGTTCCGCAATCCGATCGGGGAATCGAGCTCAATCTCGCCCCTGCGGCAGCGGGCCAATCCCGAAGCGGTCAACCTGCTTGCGATCGAGCAGGCCCGGCGCGTAGCCAGAAAAAGCATCGTGCTCAAGGAGCACAGGGACAGCAAGGAGTTTGCCCGCCTCGGTTTCGAGCGGGTGCTGCGTTCCAATACGAAAACGACTTATGGAGTGATTCGACTGTGTTAGACGCGTTGGCGAAGCCGAAGCTGCTCGTGCTGATCGGCCCTACGGCGGTCGGCAAGACGAAGCTGAGCCTGGAAATCGCCCAAAAATTCGATTGCGAGATCATTTCGGGCGATTCCATGCAGGTGTACCGGGGGATGGATATCGGCACGGCGAAGGCAAGTCCGGAGGAGCGCGCGCTCGTTCCCCATCATCTGATCGATATTCACGAGCCGTCCTATCCTTTTTCGGCGGCAGAATTTCAGGAGCGGGTCAAAAGCCTCGTCCCGGAAATTCATGCCCGGGGGAAGCTGCCTTTTATCGTCGGAGGAACCGGATTGTACATAGAGTCGGTTTGCTACAATTACCAATTCACGGACGTCGGCATGGATGAAGCTTTCCGCAATGAGCAGGAAGCGTTTGCGAACCGGTACGGGGACGAGGCGCTGCACGGCAGGCTGAGGGAGATCGATCCGGAAACCGCGGACCGCCTGCATGCCAATGACCGAAGGCGCGTGATCCGGGCGCTGGAAGTCGCCCATGTGTCCGGCAAGCCGCTGTCGGAGCATCTGGCCGGGCAAAAAAAAGAGTCGCCCTACGAACTCTGCATCATTGGCCTCACGATGGACCGGGCGCTGCTCTACCGGCGCATCGAAGAGCGGATCGATCAGATGATGAGCGAAGGGCTCGTTGAAGAAGTCCGCAGCCTGCTCGATTCCGGCTGTCCGAGAGACGCCATCTCGATGCAAGGGCTGGGCTACAAGGAAATCGTCACTTACCTCGACGGATTCCGCACATATGAAGAAGCGGTCGAGCTGCTGAAACGGGATACGCGCAGGTTTGCCAAGCGGCAATTGTCCTGGTTTCGGCACATGAAGGACATAGATTGGATCGATGTCACGGATACGGCAAAATTTTCTGCGCATTTCCAAAAGATTAATGATATAATAGCAGGAAAGTTTGTTCAAGAAATTGAATATATTCAACAACAATTACCATTGAAATAGCGCCAACCGGGCGGATGTTTCATTCCATTAAGGGGGACCTACTGATGAACAAATCCATTAATATCCAGGACAATTTTTTGAACCAACTGCGCAAAGAAAGCATTCCCGTAACCGTATACTTGACTAATGGGTTTCAAATCAGAGGACTTATTCGCGCTTTCGATAATTTCACGATTATCATAGACAGCGAAGGACGCCAGCAAATGGTTTACAAGCATGCGATTTCAACTTTTACCCCGCAAAGAGCCGTCTCGCTGATGGCCGCTGCGGAAGCATCCGAGTAACGATTGGCGGCATTTTGCAACTTTTCAATTTGCGGGAACGTCTAATCGAATAGTAACAAGCAGGAGCAACCTTGATCACGAGGTTGTTCTTTTGTTGATCAGCCTAGAGATTATAGACGAGGGAGTCGGTGGATTTGGCAAATACAACCAAAACGAAGCCTCAGGAAACCAAAAAAACCAAGAAGAAGAAGCCGTTCAATGCAAGAAAGCTGATATTCGGCACGATCATTGCAGGGATACTTGCCGTCATTTGCGCGATGGGCGTTTACATCGTCGTCCTGATGAGCGGCTACAAAATTTTGGATCAAAACATTGACAAGATAGACGCCACTTCGGAATCATCGCTCGTTTTTGCACAGGAGGAAGGAAAAGCGGAGCCTACCGAGATCGCCAAGCTGTATCAGGGCGCCGAAAACCGCGAAAGCGTCAAAATCTCGGACATTCCCAAACAGCTGCAAAATGCGTTCATCGCGACCGAAGACAGGCGCTTTCTGGAGCATTCCGGCGTCGATTTCTGGGCGATCGGGCGCGCGCTGGTCAAAGACGTGATGCATATGAGCGCCGTCGAAGGGGGCAGCACGATCACCCAGCAGCTGGCCAAAAACGTCTTTCTCAGCTCCGAGAAGACGGCTTTCCGCAAAGGCACCGAAATGGCTATCGCCTTTGCTCTGGATCAGAGGTATAGCAAAGAAGTAATTTTGGAAAAATATTTAAACCGCATTTATTTAGGCAGCAACGCGTACGGCATCAAAGCGGCCGCCAAGGTATATTTCGGCAAATCGAACCTGAACGATCTGAAGCTGTGGGAAATCGCCACGCTCGCCGCCCTGCCGAAAGCGCCGTCCCGCTATTCGCCTTTGGCGAACCCGGACATGTCCAAAGAGCGGCGCGGCGTCGTACTCAAGCTGATGGCCGACCAGGGCTACATTACCGAGCAGGAGCGCGCAGACGCGGCCGCCATCGATTATGTGCCTCCGGCCGGCCGCACAACGACGTCGGATAACGCGACCTTTGTCGATTACGTCATTAACGAAGCGGAAAATATGTACGGCATCGACGAGGAAGAGCTGATGTCCAAAGGCTACCGGATCTACACGACGATGAACCCGAATGCGCAAAAAATTATGGAGACGACGTACACCAATGCAAGCCTGTTCCAGAAAGACGCTACCGACGGGCAAAAGATTCAAAGCTCGATGGTCATTATCGATCATAAAACCGGCGGTCTGGTGGCGATGATCGGAGGCAGGGACTATCAGGCGCGAGGGTTCAACCGCGTATTTTCCCTAAGACAGCCCGGCTCGTCATTCAAGCCGATTGCGGCTTACGGCCCGGCGCTGGAGACGGGAGACTGGAATCCGTATTCCAAGCTGGATGATACCCAGACGTCGTTCGGCGATTATTCGCCCCGCAACTACGACCGAACGAGCCACGGTCAAGTAACGATGTTCGAAGCGGTGAAAAAGTCGTACAATTTGGCCCCAGTATGGCTGCTCAGCCAGATCAGCAGCGCCAAAGGGATGAGTTACGTCATGGATTTCGCGAACAAGCTGGGCATTCCTTTGAACAAAACGAAAGACCGCAACCTGGCTATCGCCCTGGGCGGTTTGACGGACGGGGTTTCCCCGCTGCAAATGGCGACGGCATACGGCGCATTTGCCAATCAGGGCGTGCAGAACAAAACGCACGCGATTGTCCGGATTACGGATAAGGACGGTAAAGATGTCGCTACGTACAAAACGGATCAAAAGCAGGTCATCAAGCCGCAGACCGCTTATTATTTAACGCTGCTGCTCCAAGGCGTCGTCGAGCAGGGCGGGACGGGCGCGAAGGCGAAGTTCGACCGTCCGGTCGCCGGGAAAACGGGATCGACGGGACTTGATATTAAAGGAATTGAGAAGTATGACCGCGACGTCTGGTTCGTCGGCTACACGCCGGAGTGGACCGCGGCCGTATGGGAAGGATTCGACAAGGTCGACGCGAAGCATTATGTGACGGTCGGCAGCGGAAGTCCCTCCGCCATTTTCAAGGAAGTCATGTCCAAGGCGCTTGCAGGCAAGCCTGCCTCCAGCTTTACGAAGCCTGCCAGCGTGCCTGATTTGAAAGAGCCGCCTAGCGGAGTAACCGATTTGGCAGGCGCGTATGTGCCGGAAAAAAGATCCGTCCAATTAACGTGGACACCGTTTGGCGACAAGACAGCTTATCAAGTGTTCCGGAAAAGCTCCACGGAACAGGAGCCCAAGCTGCTGCTTGAGTCTCCATCGACGGGAGTCAGCGATATGACCGTAACCGGCGGAGAAACGTATCAATATTACGTAATTCCAGTGAATCTGGATACGAATGCCCCCGGCAGCAAGTCCAATGAAATCAGCGTCACCGTTCCCAAGGACGACGGGCTGATTACATCGCCGACGCCGTCCATGTCGCCGTCGCCGTCGCCGTCTCCCGGCAGCG
Source organism: Paenibacillus sp. sgz302191 (assembly GCF_057749925.1). Classification (NCBI taxonomy): domain Bacteria; kingdom Bacillati; phylum Bacillota; class Bacilli; order Caryophanales; family Paenibacillaceae; genus Paenibacillus; species Paenibacillus sp. sgz302191. The sequence goes on along the minus strand of NZ_JBYLHY010000040.1, from coordinate 45,442 downwards.
GAGCGAACCATGGCTCGCCGTCACCGTCACCGTCGCCAGGGATGCAGTCTCCGGGGGCATCGCCTACGGCCGGCGGCAAAGCGACTACGCTCCCTTCGGCCAGTCCCGGAACTTCGCCGGGCTCCGGCCCGACGGCTTCGCCTTCCGATAAACCTGCGGGAGGCCAGGCGGATAAGCCCGGAGATCCCTTGAATCCGAACGGGACCAAGGCGAACGGGATCAATAACACGAACGGTCTGAACAGTACGGACGCCTTGAATGGCGCGAACGACGCGAACAACGTTAACAATGCGAACAACGCGAACAATACAAACAACGTGAAAAACTAACAATCGATCCAGCTTTTATGCTGCAATGGAGGATGTCCCGAATGAACTTTCCACGGAAAAAGATGTTTGCATTAGCATTAATTGCGGCGGCGGTTGCGCTGTCCGCTTGTGGGAACAAGCCCGCGGCTCCCGCGGAAGGAACAGCCAAGCAATGGAGCAAGGCGCCGGACATGACGATCGATACGAACAAAACGTATCAAGCGGAGGTTACGACTTCCAAGGGCAAATTTACGATTGAGCTGTTCGCCAAGGACGCTCCGAAAACAGTGAACAACTTTGTGTTTCTGTCCAAAGAAGGCTTTTACAACAATTTGACGTTCCACCGGATCATCCAATCGTTCATGATTCAGACTGGGGACCCAAAAGGCACGGGCGCAGGCGGTCCGGGATACAAGTTCGAGGATGAGCTGTCGAAGGCCCATCAATACGAGCCGGGCATCGTCGCCATGGCTAATGCCGGGAAGAATACGAACGGCAGCCAGTTTTTCATCTGCACCGGCGACGACTCCAAGTCGCTTAACAGCAAGCCGGACTATACGATTTTCGGCAAAGTGACGAGCGGTATGGACGTCGTGCAGCAAATCGCCGCGACGCCGGTAGGAACCAGCCCCACGGGTGAAGCAAGCAAGCCGAAGGAGAAAGTTACGATCGACTCCATCGCGATTACCGAGAAGTAAGCGAGCGAAACAAGGAGGCGGATTCGGCAATGACGCGCCCATGTCTTTTGTTTCACGGCTTCACGGGCGGCCCGTTCGAGGTAGAGCCTTTGGCAAGGCATCTGGAATACCGCGGACAGCCGTGCGTTGTGCCGAGGCTTCCCTGGAACGGGGAAGACCTGAACGGGCTCCGATCCTCCCATTGGGAGGATTGGGTCGGTTCGGCCGAACGGCACGCGAAGCGTATGGCGGAGCAGTACGGCACTTTCGATTTGGTCGGCTTTTCGATGGGCGGGCTGCTTGCCGCTTATTTGGCGGTCCGCTATCCGGTCCGCAGGCTCGTGCTGCTGAATACGGCGGTCATATACGTCAGTCCGGCACGGCTGCTGCAGGTGATGCGCGAGGATTGGCGTCACCAGGATCAGGACTATTTGCACAAAGCGCGATCGACGCCGCTGCGCGCCACCTGGCAATTTACCCGGCTTGTGCGGCATTTGAAGCCGGAGTTCGCGCGGGTTACGGTTCCGACTTTGATTGCGCAAGCGCAGCGGGATCAGGTCATTCATCCGTTAAGCGCCAAATATATTTACGGCAAAGTAAGCGGAGACAGGGAGCTCTATTGGTATCCGAGGTCGAAGCATTTGATTTGCCACAGTGAAGACGCCGCAGATTTGTTTGACCATGTGCAGGCTTTTCTGGAGAAAGAGTAAAGGGAGTTATACGATGAACATGCAGCAAAGCCGGAACAAGCAGCAGTCCGTACATAAATTTTCACGCCGCCGCTCCGGTAAAACGGCCGGATTCGCGCGCAAGGCTCGAACAGGTTTGCGCCTGGTGCTGCTGCTTTTTCTGCTCTTTTGCGTCTGGGTCGTTTATATTCAATGGAAGGTGCAGTTCGGGCCGCAGCAGACTTTGCCGGATAAAGTGGACGTAGGGATCGTGCTGGGCGCCGCGCTGCGCAAAGATTTGCCGAGCCCGGGCCTAACGGAGCGCCTCGACCACGCTTATGCGCTTTACAAGGAAGGGAAATTCGCGAAACTCATCGTGACGGGCGGACTCGACAATAACGGCTCCAAATTGACCGAAGCGGAAGGCATGCGCAATTACCTCGTTCAAAAAGGCATCCCGGACCGCGCTATTTTGCTGGAGCCGCGCGCGACCAGTACGTACGAGAATTTGCTCTACAGCAAGCAAATTATGGACGGGCAGGGGCTCGTTACTTCCGTGGTCATCACGCATAACTATCACGGATCGCGCGCCCTCGACATTGCCACAACGGTCGGACTGCGCAATTCGCTCGTCTCGACGACGGATTCGGAAGTGCTGTTCCTTCCGTACCATGAAGGGCGGGAAACGTTCGCCTACATGAAATGGGAATGGACCAAGCTGCTGCTGAAAGCGGGCTTGTAAACCCGGCGACAAAAAGGGCTGGACCTCATGCGGATTGTTCCGCTCGGGGTCCGGCCCTTTTTCGGTGCGAATCAAGCTCAGCCGTTCACGATCGTGCCGCCGTTGACGTGAAGCATTTGTCCCGACATGTAGGACGAATCGTCGCAAGCGAGGAACACATAGCTCGGCGCCAGTTCCTTCGGCTGTCCGGCGCGCTTCATCGGCGTGTCCGCGCCGAAGTTGGCGACTTCCGCGGCGGTGAACGTGGACGGGATAAGCGGCGTCCAGACGGGTCCCGGCGCTACGCCGTTGACGCGGATGCCGCGGCCGCTGAGCTGCAGCGCAAGGGAGCGGGTGAAGCTGACGACCGCTCCTTTGGTCGCAGAGTAGTCGACAAGCTGTTCATGCCCTTGGTAGGCCGTAATGGAGGCCGTGTTGACGATGGCGCTGCCCGCTTGGAGGTGGGGCAGCGCCGCCTGGGTCATATAAAAGTAAGAGAAAATGTTCGTCCGGAACGTCCGCTCCAACTGGCCGGAAGTGATGTCCGCGAACACTTTTTGCGGGTGCTGCTCGCCGGCGTTGTTCACCAGGACGTCCAGCTTCCCGAATTGGCCGACGGCTTGCTTCACGATCTGCTTGCAAAAGTTCTCATCGCCCACGTCCCCGGCGATGTGCAAACATTTCCGGCCGAGCTCTTCGATCCGGCGGTGCGTTTCTTCCGCGTCGCCGTGCTCGTTCAAATAGACGAGAACGACGTCCGCGCCTTCTTTGGCGTAAGCGACGGCGACGGCCCGGCCGATGCCGCTGTCTCCGCCGGTAATGATCGCGACCTTATCCTTCAGCTTGCCGGCGGCTTTGTACTGCGCATCCTCGAAAACCGGGCGCGGGTTCATCTCCGATTCGATGCCCGGCTGCTTGTTCTGGTGCTGCGCCGGAAATGCAGGTTTCGTCTCTGTTGCTGTTGCCATGTGCCTTACTCCCTTTCATCCTGTCGGTATTCCCTGTTAGGATGATGCAGCCGGCTCCAATTCATACTTGACTCTGTAATGATAACCGAATAAAGGCTTATACCCGAGCTTTTCATACAAGCGGTTTGCCTGTTCGTTGTCCGCGATGACTTGCAAAAACTGGTTGTCCGCGCCCTGCTCAACGCTCCATGCCGTCATCGCATGCATGAGGAGCAAGCCAAAGCCTTGACCTCTGCAATCCTCGCGGACGACGACATTCATGAACCCCGCCCAACCGTTCCGGGCGATGGCGGTCCCGAGCGCGACCGTCTCGCCTTCGCGCTTAAGGGCGAGAAATCCTTTGCGGCCGGGCATTCTTTCGAACAGACCGTCGTAGAACGCTTTTCGCTCCGCTGGGAACTGTTCAAGCCGGATGAAATCGCGGGTCCACTGTTCGTCGGCCTGCCCGGACCAGACGATTTCCGCCGCTATTGGCTTTGTGCTGTTCAGCGCGTGCTGCGCTTTGGCGGCGGCTTCCCGACTGTCCGCCGTCATCAAGAGGCAGGGCACTTCCTTTTCGTACCCGTTCGTGCCAAGAAGCTCGTCGAGGCCGTCCGGCGAGGCATCGCTGACATGAAACAAGGCGGGAAGATTCCGCTCCCTGTAAAATTGCTCGATTCGCGCCAGCCATCGGCCGTCTTGGGGAAACTCTCCCGCAGCAAGCACGCTGTTCGCCCGTTTCGTAACGCCGCGCGACGCCCGTACGAGCCACTCGCCCATTGTTTCCGCTTCTTCGCCCGGCCAGGTGTGGGCGGCAATCCGTTCGAGCGCGAGGAACGGTTCACAGCTTTTTCTCATTTCCCATGCTCCTTTATTCGATAAAATGATTGCGATTTTTATGATTATACATTTTTATGAATATTAATACAATCGCTTTGTGAAGCTTCGACAATATTCGCGGTCCGCTGGAAAAGATATGCTCTTTACGGTAAGCTAGAATACATAGGGAGGGGGATTTCAGTTGACCGTTACAATCCGCACAGCGGCGGCGGAAGATTACGAGGCCGTTAACGCCATCATCCGTTTCGGACAAGAAGAGCATGCGGAAGCGCTGCCCGGGCTGTTTGCCAGGTTGGACCGCGTCGTCGCCATGGGCTGGTACCGAAGCTTCTCCGATCAGGAAAATAAAGCTATTTTTGTCGCCGAAAAGCAGGGAACCGTCGTCGGGGTCGTCATGGCCGAAATGAAAAAAAGCCCCCCGTATAACGCCCTCGTTCCGCGCATTTACGGACATATCAACGAACTGGCGGTAGCTCCCGGCCATCAGAGGCGAGGAATCGGCACCAAGCTGTACGAAGCGGCGCTGGAATGGGCCCGGGAAAAAGGGGCGTCCAGCATGGAACTGAACGTGTGGGAGTTTAATCAGCGCGCCGTGCAGTTTTATCATTCGCTGGGGATGTCCACCTTGAACCGGACGATGTCGGCCCCCGTCGAACCAATACACGAGCAAGGAGAGTAAAGTCATGCTGTTTATCGATAATGAAGGCATTCACGATCCCCGAATCAACCTGGCCATTGAAGAATATGCGCTGCGGCATTTGCCGGGCGATGAAACTTATCTGCTTTTTTATATCAACGAACCTTCGATCATCATCGGCAAAAATCAGAATACGATAGAAGAAATCAATCCCGAATATGCGAAAGAGCATCAGCTTCATGTCGTGCGGCGTCTGTCCGGCGGCGGGGCGGTTTACCACGATTTGGGCAATTTGAATTTCAGCTTTATTACGAAGGACGACGGCCAGTCTTTTCATAATTTTCAAAAGTTTACGGAGCCGGTCGTGCAGGCGCTGCGCGGGCTGGGCGTAGAAGCGGCTTTGACCGGACGCAACGACATTCAGGTCGGCGAGCGGAAAATTTCCGGCAACGCCCAGTTCTCGACGAAAGGGCGCATGTTCAGCCACGGCACGCTGCTGTTCGATTCGGAGATCGACAATGTCGTGTCGGCGCTGAAAGTAAACCCGGATAAAATCCAGTCCAAGGGCATTAAGTCGATTCGCAGCCGGGTCGCCAATATTGCCGAGTTTTTGAAGCAGCCGATGCCGGTCGAAGATTTTCGCAAGCGGCTGCTGGAATCGATTTTCGAGGTGAATGAAGCGGATGTCCCGCGCTACAAACTGACGGCGGACGATTGGGAACGGATCAACCTGCTTTCGCAGGAGCGCTATCAGAATTGGGACTGGAATTACGGGAAATCGCCGAAAAGCACAATCCAAAACTCCAGGCGGTTTGAACAGGTCGGCACCGTGGATGTGCGGCTGGACATTGAAGAAGGAACGATCCGGGGGCTGAAAATTTACGGGGATTTCTTCGGCGTGCAGGATGTCGGCGAGCTCGAAGAGCGGCTGAAGGGCGCGCGCTATGAGGAGACTTCCATTCGCGAGAGGCTGGCCGGCATCGAGCTTCGCCGGTATTTTGGGCCGCTGGAACCGGACAATTTCGTATCCTTGCTGCTGTTGACGTAAATGTAGAGGAGGCATGGACCGGATGACGACGAGATTATACTTGATCAGGCACGGGGAAACGGAGTGGAATCTGCAAGGCAGGTTGCAGGGACATGCGGATTCGCCGTTATCGCAGCAGGGCAGGCAGCAAGCGCAGTGGTTGGCGGAATCGCTGCAGGATGTCCGGTTCGATGTGATGCTGTCCAGCAGCAGCGGGCGGACGATGGAGACGGCGCGGATCGTGCGCGGCCTGCGGGAACAGCCCATTCAGGCGGCGGATGTATGGAGAGAGATGCACCTTGGCGCATGGGAAGGCAGGCTGGCGGAAGAAATCAAGCTGGAGCAGCCGGAGAGCTTCGGTGCATTCTGGAGCAGTCCGCATGAGTACAAGCCTGATTCGGGGGAGTCTTACGAAGCGTTGCAGGAGAGAGTATTGCCGGCGCTGGAGCGGCTGCTTGAGGAGCATGCCGGAAAAACGGTCGGCCTGTTTTCGCATACCGTAACGCTTAAAATCATCATGGCCTATTTTGAACAAAGGCCGCTGGCTGAGCTTTGGAATCCTCCTTATTTTTATCCGACCTGCTTGAGTCTTGTGGAATGGAAGGAAGGCCGGCCGCATATCGTCCTGCACGGAGATACGTCACATTTTCAAGATGAGGAAGCCGACGGCTTCTGACAGGAGGGGAGAGTGCGTATATGATTCTCGAAGCCGCCATGCTGCCCGTTATTCCAGGCAAAACCAAACAATTCGAAGCCGCGTTTGAAAAGGCCTCGTCCATCATTTCATCGATGAAAGGCTACATTTCGCACGAGCTGCACGCTTGCGTCGAGGACCCGAACAAATACTTGCTGCTGGTCCGCTGGGAGACGCTGGAAGACCACACGTCCGGCTTCCGCGGATCTGAACAATACCAGGAATGGCGGAAGCTGCTGCACCATTTTTATGATCCTTTTCCGGTGGTGGAGCATTTTACCCCGAGTCAAATGTACACATCAAAAGAGTGAAGCTCGCTCCCGGCGGCTTTTGCGCAGACTGCTGACGTACCACCGGAGCCGCACGGTCGCCGGGAAGGCGCATGGAAATTTGCGAAAGTGAGACTGTCGAACAGCTCGAACGCCAGGGGTCAGCACATCTACTTGGCCCTGCGGGCGAGAGAGCCTGCAAAAGTCAGGCTGAACTGAAACCCGCGCGCCAGAGCCAAGGCTGCACAATCTGCTTGGTTGCGTGAAAAAAACCTACAAAAAGTACAGTTTTTGCCCGATTGAGGAGCTGGCTGCGAAAGATTCCTGCAATTGTGCAGGCTTTTCGGCGCGAACACGAGCTTAGATTCATTTTCATCAAAAATTCCTGCACAACCGCAGGTTTTTTCTCGAAATGAACCCGATTCACGGAAAAAGCCTGCGCTTTCGCAGGCTTTTCCGCTTACTAGTAGCTTCATGAAAAAGATCGCCTTGCACCTGGCCGAACTGGCAAGATGCGGGCGATCTTTGATTTTAGGGTCATGCAGGAGAAACGTAAGCTTATTTGCCTTTGCCGTATACTTCTTGAGCGCCGACTGCAGGCTGTTGAGCGGTCGGATAAGTAGTTGGATAAGTGGTTGGATAATTGGCTGTCTCAGGTTGTGCCGCAACTCCTCCAACTTCAGGAGCTCCTGGGTAAACGCCTTGCGCTCCCCCGTAATAAGCGCCATGATGGACGTGATGGGCGTGGTGAGCATGATGCGGATGCGCGTGCATATGCATGTGCGGATGATAAGCATGCATATGCATGTGTGGATGATAAGCATGCATATGCATATGCGGATGATGAACATGATGAGCGTGATGCGCGTGGGCGTGAATGAAGTGAGGGTGATGATGGGCAAAAGGAACGAAAGCATGATGATGTGCATGGTGATGCATGGGATGATAGTAATATGGGTAATACGCAGGGTAATGGTGTGGATGATGATAATATGCATGGTAATGATGCGGATAGTGATGGTGATGCCCATGATGATGTTGTTGGTAAGTCATTAAAAAATCTCCTCCTAAAACATTTGATACATCAGCCTATGTACTATCCAAACAAATGGATGCTTGCCCAGTTAAATTTTGGGCTAAAAATATCGGAGCCACGTTTTGTAAAGATGTCTTCATAAAATAACCGTACGTCTAATATGATGAAGGAGGAGAAATGACCCCTCTCTTCTTTGTTTGCAAATGAAAACTATATTATTTGCTAATAATCTTTTACACTCGGGGATTTATATCAAGCGGCAGGCATGTAACTTTCTTCTGGGCTCCCGCGTATATTGAAAACACCTAGAAAACGAGGTGATACACATGAGTGGTCGAGTCATTACAAAAGATCAGCGAAACCATACAATCCCGTCGCGCCAAATCAATATCGTGCTGCGAAACAGCGAACCTCAGCCGATAGCGGATGCAGAACCTCATACGATGCCCAAAAGGAGCCCTCAGGAAGGTCCCTTATCCGACATTTTTAAAGAATTGAATCAAATGGTCGGGCTTCAAAACGTGAAAGAGCTCGTTCACGAAATTTATGCGCTGCTGCAAATCTCGCAATTCCGCGCCGAAGCGGGACTCCTCAGCAATGCGCACGTATATCACATGATATTCAAAGGCAGTCCCGGAACGGGGAAAACGACGGTAGCGCGGCTGATGGGCAGAATGTTTCATGCCATGGGGGTGCTGAGCAAGGGGCATTTTACCGAGGTGGAACGGGCCGATCTGGTCGGCGAGTACATCGGGCATACGGCGCTGAAAACCCGCGAATTGATGAAGAAAGCAATGGGCGGCGTGCTGTTTATCGACGAAGCTTACAGTCTGGCAAGGGGCGGGGACAAAGATTTCGGCAAGGAAGCAATCGATTGTCTCGTAAAAGGGATGGAGGATAAGAAGAACGATTTTATTCTTATTCTGGCCGGTTATTCCGACGAGATGGAGCAGTTTCTCGCGACCAATCCGGGTCTGCCTTCGAGGTTCCCCATTCAGGTCGATTTTGAGGATTACAGCGTCGATCAGCTGATACAGATCATTGAATCGATGGCAAAAGACAGGGAGTATGTGCTGCTTCCGCAAACGATTCTCAAGCTAAAGCAGCAGCTTATCGAGGAAAAAACGATGACCTGGAAAGCGTTCAGCAATGCCAGGTATGTGAGGAACGTGCTGGAGAAGGCCATGCGCCATCAGGCGGTCCGTCTCCTGGGCCAGTACGTAAGCACGCCTTCCAAACAGGAGCTGATGTCGATCAGGCCGGAAGATTTGAAAATAAAATGAAATCTATGAACCTCCGCTGCCGCCATGTGCGGTGCCGGAGGTTTATTGTTTGACCGTTCATATTTGCCGCAGCGCCCGCATTAATTTTGTCGAAATCAGTCGATGGATATGGTATAGTATTCCTGTAAATCTATTAATCTACCGATTTTGGAAACGATCAAAACTTGATTCCCGAAAGGGCGGATTCGATGAAATTACTGGCGAAAAGACTTTTGGCAACCGGCGCGGCATTCGCGGTCTTTGCCGGCACTGCGGCCGGGGGCACGGCGGGCGTCGCCGCCGCGGCGACCAGCACCGACGCAGCGGCGGAAAGCGAGCTGCAATCGCAAATTCTCAGCGCATTAACGAACCGTATGCCTTCATTGGACGTGGCGTATGCCGGTAAGGCGTCTGCGTTGAAGGCGGAGGTGACGCGCGCCCTGAACGCTGCGCTGAATGCCGACGATTACGTGCATTATACGGTAAAAACATACGGATTCACAGCCAAGACGACGTCTTCGGGTTTGACGGCCGTCACGTTTCAATTTACATACTGGGAAACTCTGGAGCAAACCGCGCAAGTAAAGACCAAAATCGCCGAGGTGTTGCCAACCATACTGACCACGGACATGAACGCCCATGAGAAGGAAAAGGCGATTCACGACTGGATCGTAAGCAATCTTGCTTATGATACGACGTTAAAATCGCATTCGGCCTACGACGGCCTTTTTCAGGGAACGACGGTGTGCCAGGGATACGCGCTCATCGCCTACGAAATGCTCCGACAAGCGGGCATTCCCGTAAAAATCGAAGAGGGCAGGGCGCGCGGAATCGCTCACGCCTGGAATCTCGTGCAGTTGGACGGCACATGGTATCAACTGGACACGACCTGGGACGACCCCGTTCCCGATGTCCGGGGCAAAGTGAGTTACGATTACTACAATCTCACCGATGCGCAGCTTAGAGTGGATCATTCATGGAACAAATCGTATCCTGCGGCCAAGACGTCCTATGACCAGACTTTGGCGGGACTGACGAAATCCGATCCGGGCAAAGCGTCTTTTTACAACAATATGTACGACTCGCTCGGCCTGTCTTATTTATCCGAAGCGAACACCGCGGCGAATTTGAAGGAGTTGACGGCGAAATTGCAAGCCGCAGCCAATAACCGCGAGCAGGAGATCACGATTCGTTATCTTCACGGCGGCAGCGTAGCGGCGGACTTGAAAAAAGCGCGTGCTTCCGTGACCGGAATCGCCGGCTTAAGCTACACCTCGGCTGCATATACGCGAACGACGGCGAACGACAGACTGCTGCAAATCAAATTGACTTACTAGTCGAAGGAGATAATCCTGCGATCGACCGACCGCCGTCATTCAGCGCAATACTGCGCGCTGGGAGCTGCGGCGGTACGAGCGGCCGCTGGTAGGCTGGAAAAGAACGGTTCAAGCGCAATATGCGTCTTGGGGCGTTCTTCTTTTTTTATTGGTTCGGATAAAAACAAACGAAAACAAAAATAAACAAGCTTTGCGTTTCGAGCTGCCGGAGCAAGTCGCGACATTTTGTCAGGGCAGCAGGAGGGTGGCCCGGGAGCAGTTATTCGTGAAACCGCTTGGCAAAAGCCGCAAGCTGATCAATCTGCTCAATTTGCTCAAACGTGCCAAACGTGCTCAACTGCTCGAACCCGCTCAATCTGCTCACTCAACCGTGCTCAACGTGCTCAACCTATTCAACCTATTCAACCTATTCAACCTATTCAACCTACTCAAACTGCCCAAACTGCCCAAACTGCCCAAACTGCCCAAACTGCCCAAACCGCCCAAACCGCCCAAACTGCTTAACACGCTCAACTATGCCCCAACTTGCTTAAACCCGTTCAAACCTGCAAAAACACTCATGACGCCGTGAACGTCACCCTCACACAATGAAAATAATCTGTCCTATTGCTTCAGGTTCAAGTTTTTACAATATAACAGTTGGATAAAGCGCAGGCTGACCAGAAACCCACACGTTAGATCCGGTCGCACAATCTACCTGGCTGCGCGAAAAAGCCTGCAAAAGTGCAGTTTTTGCTCGATGGATACGCTCGCTGCGTCAAATTCCTGCAAATGTGCAGGCTTTTCGCCGCGAACATGGGCTCTGGTGCATTTTCAGCGAAAATTCCTGCACAATCGCAGGCTTTTCGCCAAAATGAGCTACTTTCACAGAAAAAGCCTGCACTTTTGCAGGCTTTCTCCCAGCCAAGCCGCCGTGTCCACCCCCATTTCAGCGCAACGACCCAGAAGGGAAAGCGAGGCCTACTTCAGCGCCGGAACCCATGCAAGAGAAGCGTGACCCACTTCAGCGCCGCAACCCGTACTGGACTGAATTAGGTTGGGTAAGAGCGGCTGCGCCCCCGCCGATCCCTTCAGCCAGTCACTTTTTCAACATTCTGGCTTTCCCAGGTTTTCTGCACGCTTTTTCGCACTGCGCGCAGCTCCCGGCGCGCGGTTTGGCGTCGAATGACGGTTGGCTAACCACGCGCGGCGATAGGGTGTCTGGCTGCATGCGGGCGGGTTTTTCGGCAGCTTTGCAATTCTTTATTTTTTTATATACAACCAAACAAAGAGATGGTAAGATGAAAACAAGTAAAAACAAACAAATACAAAAATGAACGTAAAGTCGGAGGTAGTTTACATGGTACAAAGTTTGTGGGATAACACGAAAGCTTCTGCGCTTCAAGGAGGTCTTGACGAGCTCGTCTACCGCTCCAACATCATCGGATCGGACCGCCGGGTATGCAACTGGGGCGGAGGCAATACGTCCAGCAAAACGGTTGTCAAAGATTTCCGCGGCCGTGATGTCGAAGTCATGTACGTGAAAGGCAGCGGCTCCGATTTGGCTACGATGAAAGCGGGCAACTTTACCGGCTTGCGCATGGACGACATTCGTCCGCTGTTCGAGAAGTCCGAAATGTCCGACGAAGAAATGGTCGGCTACTTGACTCATTGCATGATCGATTCCAAACATCCCCGCGCTTCGATCGAAACGCTGCTTCACGCATTTTTGCCATTCAAACATGTTGACCATACACATCCGGATTCCATCATCAGCCTGTGCTGTGCCGACAACGGCAAAGAAATCGCCCGCGAAATTTTCGGCGACCGCTTCGTGTGGGTACCGTACGTGCGCCCTGGCTTTACGCTGTCCAAAATGATCGCCGAAGGCGTGCTCGCCAACCCGAAAGCGGAGCTTGTGCTGATGGAGAAGCACGGTCTCATCACGTGGGGCGAAACGTCCGAAGCCACCTATGCACAGACGATCAAAATCATCACCGAAGCGGAATCCTATATCGAATCCCGTATTAATGAAGCGAAGCTGTTCGGCGGAGCGAAATACGAAGCGCTGCCTGAGGAAGTGCGCCGCAGCATCGCGGCCGAAGTGATGCCTGCGATTCGCGGAGCGGTCAGCGACGCCAAGAAAATGATTTTGACATTCGACGATGAGGCCGATGTGCTGCAGTTTGTCGGCGGCCAAGATTCACCGTCGCTTTCCCAGGTCGGCGCCGCTTGCCCGGACCATCTGGTTCATACGAAAGTCGTTCCGCTCTTCATCAACTGGGAGCCGAACGCCGATGATATCGAAGGACTGAAAACGAAGCTCAAAGAAGGCATCGCCGCTTACAAAGAGCAGTACAAAGCCTACTTCGACCGCAACAAAAACGAAGGAGACGTCATGTTCGAAGCGGCTCCACGCGTTATTTTGATCCCGGGAATCGGCATGATCAATACCGGTAAAAGCTGGGCGATGTCCAAAGTGAGCGGCGCTCTGTATCACCGCGCTATCGCCGTAATGCGAGGCGCAACGGCGCTCGGCCAATTCGTATCGCTCAGCGAGAACGAGTCTTACTATGTCGAATACTGGCCGCTTGAGCTGTATAAACTGACGCTTGCGCCTGCAGAGGCCGAATTTTCCCGCAAAGTTGCGTTCATTACTGGCGGCGCTGGCGGCATCGGCAGCGAAACGGCCCGCCGTCTCGTATCCGAAGGCGCTCACGTCGTGCTAGCTGACCTGAACCTGGAAGGCGCGCAAAAAGTTGCCGGCGAGATCAACGACAAATTCGGCGAAAACCGCGCCATCGCCGTAAAAATGGACGTGACGAGCGAAGAGATGGTCGCCGCCGCTTACGCCGAGACTGCGCTTGCCTACGGCGGCGTCGACATCATCGTCAACAATGCCGGACTTGCGACTTCCAGTCCTTTCGACCAAACATCGCTGAAGGAATGGAACCTTAACATTAACGTCCTGGGCACAGGCTATTTCCTGGTCGCCCGCGAAGCGTTCAAGCAGATGAAAGTGCAGGGCATCGGCGGCAACATGGTATTCATCGGCTCCAAAAACTCGGTGTACGCAGGCAAAAACGCCACCGCCTACAGCGCGGCCAAAGCGCTTGAAGCGCACCTGGCGCGCTGCATCGCGGCCGAGGGCGGCGAGTTCGGCATCCGTGTCAACACGATTTTGCCGGATGCAATTCTGCAAGGCTCCGCCATTTGGAACGGCAGCTGGAGAAACGAGCGCGCAGCCGCTTACGGCATCGAGCCCGACCAGCTGGAAGAGTACTACCGCAAGCGCACGACGCTGCTCGTGAACATTTTCCCCAAAGACATCGCGGAAGGCATTGCGTTCTTTGCATCCTCCAAGTCAGACAAAACGACAGGCTGCATGTTGACGATTGACGGCGGTGTGCCGGCTGCATTTACTCGATAAACGGGAGTGAGCGTATGTACAAAGCTAGAGGCGAAAAGTACTGGTTTATTCCGGACGGCTACATTCCGGAGAAAAGCTCGGGAGAGCTTACGAGCCATGAGTCGGTTTGCGTGCTGAACTGCTCGTCGGACGAGGCGCTTCTCCGGTTTACGGTTTATTTTGAAGACCGGGAGCCGATGGAGGACATTCTGGTCGTCGTTCCTGCCAGACGCACGAAACATATTCGCACGAGCACGCTGAATAAAGAGGGGGCGCCGATTCCGGTCGGCGTTCCTTACGCTATAGAAGTTCAAAGCGATATTCCGATCATTGTCCAATACAGCCGTCTGGACTCGACGCAGGCCGAGAATACGCTGATGTCGACCATGGCGTTTCCGGTCAAGTAAACGAACAACATTTTGAGAGGGTGCATATACATGTCAGATCGCGCTTATGCGTTATTCGAAGAGCAGCAGCAAGCAAGAGGAATCAATCTGGACCAAGTAAAAGCTACGTTGAAAGCGCTCAAAATCGAAACGCCGTCCTGGGGCTACGGGGATTCCGGAACTCGTTTTAAAGTGTTTCAAAAAACAGGCGTACCGCGCAATCCGTTCGAAAAATTCGACGACGCCGCGCAGGTGCACGGCTTGACAGGCTTGTGTCCTTCGGTCGCTATCCATATTCCGTGGGACAAAGTCGACGATTACGGCAAGCTGCGCAATCATGCCGAAAGCCTCGGGCTGAAGATCGGCGCCGTCAATCCGAATTTGTTCCAGGACGAGGACTACATGCTGGGCAGCGTGACGAACGCGGACGCCGCGATTCGCCGCAAAGCGACGGACCACCTGCTGGAGTGCGTCGACATTGCCAAAGAGACGGGCTCGCGCGATTTAAGCTTGTGGTTCGCCGACGGTACGAATTACCCGGGACAAGGGGATATCCGCAAGCGCAAAGCGTGGATGCTCGAGGCGCTGAGCGCCATGTATAGCGCCTTGACGCCGGAAATGCGCATGCTGATCGAGTACAAATGTTTTGAGCCGGCTTTTTATCATACGGATCTGGCGGATTGGGGAATGGCCTACAACTATGCGCTGAAATTGGGGCCGCAAGCGGAAGTGCTCGTAGATACCGGCCATCATTTCCAGGGCGCGAACATTGAGCATATCGTCGCATACCTCATCGACGAAAAGCGTCTAGGGGGCTTCCATTTCAACAGCCGGAAATATGCGGACGACGATCTGATCGTCGGTACCACGAATCCATACGAGCTGTTCCTGATTTTTTATCAAATTCTGAATGCGGCGGGCGATGCCGATGCGGGAATTCGCAGCAACGTCGCCAACATCGCTTACATGATCGACCAGTCGCACAACATTGAGGCGAAAATTCCGGCGATGCTGCGCTCCGTGCTCAACGTGCAAACGCAGTACGCCAAAGCGCTGCTGATCGATCATGCAGAGGTGGAAGCTGCGCAAATAAGCGGCGATGTGCTCGGCGCCGAAAATGCCGTGCGCAAAGCGTTCGAGTTCGACGTAACGCCGCTGCTTCACGCTATTCGCGAAGAGCAGGACTTGCCGGTCGATCCGATGAAAGCTTATTTGGAAAGCGGCTACGGCAAACAAATTTTGGTGAGAGGCAAGGGCGGTGCGAGCTGGTGAGCATCCTCGCGTATGATCTGGGGGCGAGCAGCGGCCGGGCGCTGCTCGGCCGCTTGACCGACCGGACCATCGAGGTCGAGGAGCTTCACCGTTTTTCCAACGATCCGGTACAGGTCGGCAAACGTCTGCAGTGGGATATTTTGCGGTTGTATCATGAAATCAAGCAGGGGCTGCTGAAAGCGAAGCACCGCGGCGTATCGCCGGACAGTCTCGCCATCGACTCATGGGCGGTCGATTTCGGCTTCGTCGGCAGCAACGGCGAATTGCTGGGCAACCCGTACCATTACAGGGATTTGCATACGGAAGGAACGATGGAGAAGGTGCTCGAAACGATTCCACGGGAATTTATTTTCGAGCGTACGGGCATTCAATTTCTTCCATTTAATACGATTTATCAACTGGCAGCCCTGAAAGTCGCCGATTCCCCGTTTTTAAAAGAAGCCAGGCGGTTCCTGATGATTCCGGACCTGCTGCGGTATTATTTGACGGGCGAAATGACGAACGAATTTTCCAACGCGACGACGACGCAGCTGTACAACCCCGTCTTGGGGCAATGGGACCGCGAGCTGCTCGCTGCGATCGGAATTCCGGGCGAACTGTTCGGCCAAGTCGTACATCCCGGGGCGCATGCAGGCCGTTTGCTGTCCTCGGTCAGCTCGGAGCTTGGCGTGCCCGAAGTGCCGGTCATCGCGGTTGCGGAGCACGATACCGGCTCGGCGGTAGCGGCCGTGCCCGCCCTGGAGCGCTCGTTCGCTTACTTGAGCTGCGGAACGTGGTCGCTCATGGGCACGGAGGTCGATCGTCCGGTTATCAACGAGCTGTCTATGAAGCTGAACTTTACGAACGAAGGCGGGGTCGGACATACGTTCCGCCTGCTCAAGAACATAATGGGGCTCTGGATTTTGCAGGAGCTGAAGCGGGAATGGGACCGTTCCGGCGTAGAATACACGTTCCCTCAGCTCGTGAAGCTGGCGGAGGAAGCGCCCGCATTCGGTTCCTGGATCGACCCGGACGACGCATCGTTCCTGCATGCCGGAGACATGAGTCCGCGCATCCGGCAGTACTGCCTGCAAACCGGGCAGAAGCCGCCTGAGCAGCCCGGAGAGGTTGTTCGTTGTATTTTGGAAAGTCTGGCGTTAAAATACCGTTATGTGTTGAAAATGACGGAGCAGGTTTCCGGTCAGCAATTCGGCGGGCTGCATATGGTCGGCGGAGGCATTCAGAACAAGCTTCTGTGCCGGTGGTCCGCGAATGCCATCGGCAAACCGGTATGGGCCGGCCCCGCTGAGGGCAGCGCTATCGGCAATCTGGTCGTGCAATGGTTGGCCCAGGGCGTGTTTGCGGACATTTGGGAAGCCCGCAAAGTTATCGCGGAGTCATTCCCGGTCGCCGTCTACGAGCCCGAAGACCGGGGAGCATGGGAGGAGGCCTACGGCCGGTTCCTTCATGCAACAGGACTTAAGGAATAACGATTAGAGAGAGGTTATCGGATGTTGGTCGCGGAGCGCTATGAAAAAATTGTACAGCTGGTCAATGAAAGAGGGAGCATCCGTGTGTCCGAATTAAGCGAATTGTGCCAGGTGACGGAAGAGACGATTCGCCGCGATTTGGACCGTCTGGAGCTTGCCGGCCGCCTGCGGCGGTCGCACGGCGGGGCGGTCAGCGTGAAGGAAGGGAAGGAGCAGCAGTCGGAGACGCCGTTTTTCGAGCGGGAAGTCACCTTTGCCGAAGAGAAGAAAAGAATTGCGCAGAAAGCTGTTCTGTCCATTCAGCCGCATGACCGGATCATTCTCGATGCCAGCTCGACTGCATGGTACATGGCGTCTTTCCTTCCCGACATTCCGCTTACCGTTCTTACCAATTCCATCAAAGTGGCGACGGAACTGGCCGGAAAAGAAAAGATCGAAGTGATTTCGTCCGGCGGACAGCTTGCCAAGCGGTCGCTATCGTATGTCGGCCCGCTGGCCGAGCGTTCTCTGGACGCGTATCACGTCGACAAACTGTTTTTGTCCTGCAAAGGTGTCCATTTGGAGCGCGGCATCAGCGAATCGAACGAGATGCAGGCGCGTGTGAAGCAAAAGATGATCGAGATCGCCGAGCGGGTCATTTTGCTGGCCGATGCAAGCAAATTCGGCGTGCGGGCTTTTACGCACGTGGCCGAATTCCAGGATGTCGACTCGCTGATTACGGACGGACGCATTTCGGACGAAACGATAGGCCAACTAAAAGATCGAGGCATGCAGTATCATATCGTATAATTACAGCAGCGGAGCCTGATTCGAATATTCAGGTTCTGCTGTTTGTCCAACATGTCTGATAACCTGATAACATACTTTACTTCGTAAAAGAGGTGTCCCATGAAAGTCTCTTTGTTTATTACTTGTTTGAGCGATGCCCTGTTTCCGCGGGTCGGGCAATCGATGGTCCGGCTTTTGGCCAAATACGGCGTAGAGCTTGAATTTCCTGCTGTACAGACGTGCTGCGGCCAGCCTGCCTACAACAGCGGCTACTGGGACGATGCGCGGGCGTCTGCGAAAACGCTTTTGGAAGCGTTTGAAGACAGCGATTTTGTCATCTCTCCCTCCGGTTCGTGCACGTACATGATTCATCATTACCCGGATTTGTTCAAAGACGATCCCGTTCTTCGGCAAAAAGCCGAGAAACTGCAAGCAAAAACGTACGAGTTTACGCAATTCCTCGTGCAGGTGCTCGGCGTATCGGATGTCGGCGCGGTGTTTCCGCACAAGGTGACGTATCATCCGTCCTGTCACGGAAGCAGGCTGCTCGGCGTCAAGGATGAGCCGATGGAACTTTTGCAAAACGTCAAGAACCTGGAGTTCGTGCCGCTGCCTTTTGCCGAGGACTGCTGCGGGTTCGGGGGTACTTTTGCGGTGAAAATGGCGGACATTTCCGGAGCGATGGTTACGGAGAAAGTCGATCATGTCAAGGAAACGGAAGCCGAAGTGCTGGTCGGCCTCGACATGGCCTGCCTGATGAACATTGCCGGCAATTTGCGCTACCGGGGCGAGAAGGTCAAAGTGATGCATTTGGCCGAACTGCTGTATGAAGGGGTGAACCAGGCATGAGCGCGAAGCATATGGCGGCATCCACGGTCAAGGAGCGGGCTGAGCTGGCTTTAAACGACGAGTTTTTGCGCAAGGCGGTGCGCTTTACGACCGAGCGTTTGCGCGGAGGGAAGAAGAAAGCTTCCGAAGAGCACGGAAACTGGGACGAATGGCGCGAGCGCGGACGGCAAATCCGGCTGCATACGATCGCCCATCTGGACTATTATTTGAATCTGTTTGTCGATAACGCGCGCGCGAACGGCGTTCATGTCCATTTTGCCGATACCGGCGCAGAAGCGGTGAAAATCGCGCTGGCCATTGCGGAGCGGAAGGCGGCGAAGTCCGTTGTCAAGTCCAAATCGATGGTCAGCGAGGAGCTGCACCTGAATCATGCGCTGGAATCGATCGGCGTGGAAGCCGTCGAGACGGACCTTGGCGAGTACATTATCCAATTGGCCGGCGAAACGCCGTCGCACATCATTATCCCGGCGATTCACAAAAACCGTTACCAGATCGCCGATTTGCTGTCCAAGGAAGCCGGCGAAACGCTGCCCCCGGACACGTCGGTGCTCGCCGGCTTCGTCCGCAAAAAGCTGCGCGAAAAATTTCTCGAAGCCGACATCGGCATGACCGGCTGCAACTTCGCCATCGCCGAAACCGGTTCGATGGTGCTGTTTGAGAACGAAGGGAACGCGCGGATGGTGA
Source organism: Paenibacillus sp. sgz302191 (assembly GCF_057749925.1). Classification (NCBI taxonomy): domain Bacteria; kingdom Bacillati; phylum Bacillota; class Bacilli; order Caryophanales; family Paenibacillaceae; genus Paenibacillus; species Paenibacillus sp. sgz302191. The sequence continues at coordinate 26,203 of NZ_JBYLHY010000040.1, read as the reverse complement.
CGACCGTTCCCCAAACGCAAATTACGCTCATGGGCATGGAGCGCATTATCCCTTCCTGGTCGGACCTGGAAGTCATGGCTACGCTGCTGCCGCGTTCGGCGACAGGCCAGAAGCTGACGGTGTACATGTCCGGCATTACCGGCCCGCGCCGGGAGGCGGATGCCGACGGTCCCGACGAGATGCATATCATCATCGTCGACAACGGCCGTTCGCTCCAGCTCGGAGATCCGGAATTCCAGGAGCTGCTTAACTGCATCCGCTGCGGAGCTTGCCTGAACGCCTGCCCGGTTTACCGGCATATCGGCGGCCATTCTTACGGTGGGACGTACAGCGGCCCGATCGGCGCGGTGCTGACGCCGGCGCTGAACAAAAATGTCGCCGAATGGGACGACATCGCGAATGCGTCCAGCCTGTGCGGCGCGTGCTACGAGGCATGTCCGGTGAAAATTCCGCTGCACGACATGCTTGTCGCTTTGCGCCGCCGCAAAGTGGAAAGGGGCTACGGCAACAAGCTGGAATCGTTCGGGATGAAAGGTTTTTCGACTTTGACCGGCAGCTCCAAAACGTTTGCGGGAGTGCTCAAGCTCGGCAAAATCGGCCAAAAGCTCGTGGCCCGCGACGGGGTTATCCGGCTGAAGCTGGGACCTTTGAAAGGCTGGAACAGCTACCGCGTCACCCCGAGTCTGCCCAAGGAGTCGTTCCGCGACCAATGGGGAGCTTTTGCCGAAGAAATTCACCGCGAGTTGAAGGAAATGGATCCTTCGATCAAGAAACGTATGGAAGATATTGTGAAGAAGCGCGAACAAGGAGGAGGGCATCATCATGGCTGATACGCATCAGGAATGGCTTAAGCAGATGGAGGCGGAATCGCGCTCCCGGCAGCAGGTTTTTATGAACGGGATCGCGAGCAAGCTGAAGCGGCCGCGGGTGACGGAGAAGCCCGCCCGTCCTTTCCGGGGAGCCCCGGACTTCTGGCACGATTTCGAATGGTCACCGGAAGAGCGGATCGACCGCTTTACGGACAATTTCCGCAGTGCGGGCGGACATGTGGCGCGTCTGAGCGATTGGGAGGAAGTCAAGCGATTCATCGTACAAAAAGCGGACGAAATGAGCGCCAGGTACGTCATTCGCCAAAACCAGCCGGAGCTGGACAGCCTCGGTCTGGAAGAGGCTTTGCAGGACGCCGCGGTTTCGGTCTGGAACAGCGATCCCGAGCAGCATTGGAAAGCACGCGCGGCCGAGGCCGATTTCGGCGTCGTCATCGCGGACTATGCCGCGGCCTACACCGGCTCGATCACCGTCCTGTCCTCGCAGGACAAGGGGCGGTCGGTCAGCCTGCTGCCGACGGTGCTGTTCGCGGTCATTCCGGCGGATCGGCTGCGCACAAGGCTCGGAGAAGTGCTTGTGAACTTCGACCGCGCCGGAAGAGAGCAGCTGCCTGCGGGCATTCATTTTATTTCGGGACCGAGCCGGTCGGCGGACATCGAGAACGACCTGACCATCGGCGTCCACGGTCCGGGCATCGTTTACGCGCTGATCGTAGGGTAGAAAGGCCATACTATGGAAGTAACCAAACTGACAAAACGCAACCATTACGAAGCGATCACCGAGCAGCTGCACAATTTGATCGTTCAGGGCCGGCTCAAAGTGGGGGATAAACTGCCTTCCACCAAGGAGCTGTCGGAACGTTTCGGCGTAGGGCGGTCGACGACCAGGGAGGCGCTGAGCGCTTTGAAGGCGATGGGATTGATTGAAATCCGCCAGGGCGGAGGCTGCACCGTCATCAGCAGTACGGCCGGAGAAATCCCGATGCCCAAGCTGGAATCGCTGCGCATGAACCGGACGACGCTGCTTGAACTCATTGAAGCGCGCCAGGCGCTTGAAGTTTCGAATGCGGCGATCGCGGCGGAGAAGCGGACGGATGAGGATCTTGCAGAGCTGTACGGTTTGGTGAAGGAGATGGAAGGGGCGATCGGCGACGAGCTGGAGGGAGAGCGGACGGACTTGCTGTTCCATCTCGCTCTCGTCAAGGCCACGCACAATTCAACGATGGTCCGGTTGTTCGATTCCATTATGAGCCCGATGGAAATGGCGATCAGAGAGACGCGCCGTGTCGAGATGTACGCGAATTCTTCTGTGGGACAGCGATTGTTTCAAGAGCATTTGGCCATTTATGAGGCCGTGAAAGCCGGAGACAAGAATAAGGCCGCACATACGATGAGACAGCATTTGGAGCATGTCGAGAGTATTTTGGTCAAATATTTGCAAAACTGATTCCATAGACCGCAAAGGGGGTTAACAATGGAAAGGGAACTATCGCTCGAAATTGTACGCGTTACGGAATTGGCGGCTCTGGCATCTGCGCCCTGGCTGGGCAGGGGAGACAAAAACAGTGCGGACGGTGCAGCGACCTCGGCGATGCGAGCCATGTTCGATTCCGTGTCCATCAGAGGAACGGTCGTCATCGGCGAAGGTGAGATGGACGAAGCTCCGATGCTGTACATCGGTGAAGAAGTGGGCAGCATGAACGGTCCCGAAGTCGACGTTGCGGTAGATCCGCTGGAAGGCACGGAGATCGTCGCCAAAGGGCTGAACAATGCAATGTCGGTCGTGGCTGTAGCGGGAAAAGGAAATTTGCTTCATGCGCCTGACATGTACATGGAAAAGCTGGCCGTGGGGCCGGCATTGGTCGGCAAGCTGAGCATTAGCGATCCTATGGAAGTGACTTTGCAAAAGGCCGCCGCCGCTCTGAACAAAAAAGTGTCCGACCTGACGGTCATGATTTTGGACCGGGCCCGGCACGAATCGATCGTCAAAAGCTTGCGGAAAGTCGGCGTGCGGATCAAATTTTTGTCCGACGGCGATGTGGCCGGAGCAATGGCCCCGGCGTTCCCCGAGGCGGGGATCGACCTTTACGTCGGCTCGGGCGGGGCGCCCGAAGGCGTTCTTGCCGCGGCCGCGCTCAAATGCCTGGGCGGCGAGCTGGTAGGCCGGTTGATGCCTGCCGACGCCAACGAATACAACCGCTGTATCCAGATGGGCATCAGCGATCCTTACAAAATTTTGACCATGGAAGATATGGTGGGCTCGGACGATGTCATTTTCGCCGCTACCGGCGTGACGCCGGGCGAGTTTTTGGGCGGTGTGCGGTATTTCCCCGACGAACGGGCCGAAACCCACTCCATCGTCATGAGAGCGAAAACGAAAACGATCCGCTACATCCGCTCGATGCACTATTTGCCGAACAAACCGTTTTTGAAAAGCTGAAGCTATATCGCTTGTGGAGAGCTTGCTGCCTACGCAGGGCGGGGGCGCTTGATCGAAGAACATTTCCCTCTTGCACAGATAACCTGCAAAAGTCAGGCAGCCCAGAAGCCCGCAGGCTAAGGCCGGTCGCATCGGCTGTCCAGAAATCTACAGGCTAAAGCCGGCCGGGTCAGACAGCCAAAAATCTACAGCCTAAAGCCAGCCGGGTCAGGCAGCCCAGAAACCCACTGGCTAAAGCTTATCGCATCAGGACGCACAGGGGCTCACAGGCCATTGCCAGACGCACATTTACTTGGTGGCGAGGGAAAAACCTGCAAAAGTACAGTTTTTTCCCGGTTGATACGCTGGCCAAGGAAAATTCCTGCAATTGTGCAGGCTTTTCTCCGCGGACATGGGCGATAGTTCATTTTCATCAAAAATTCCTGCACAATCGCAGCTTTTCGCCAAAATGAACCATTTCTATAGAAAAAGCCTGCACTTTCGCAGGTTTTTGCCTGTCAAGCAGCCCTATACCCCAACTTCAGCGGCGCAACTCTGCAGGAGAGGCGTGGGTTGGGGAAGATGCGCTTAAAAAGGGACGAGTTTCTCCAATGTACGTTTTTCTCAACAGCCCCAAAAGTGCAGCTTTTTGCTCGTTGAGACGCCTGCAGCGAAACATTCTTGCTAATGAGATTGTGCAGCAATTGCTCAAACCCATTTTTACCCGGAATTCCTGCATAATTCAGACTTTTGAGTAAGTCCAATGGATTTCCCTTCAGATTTTTATGCGAGGGCAATAACCTCAGAGGTCATTTAGATCATCCTTTTGGTGCCTTGTTTGATTCTTGTGATTTCTCAACAGCCTTTCCTTTCGCAATTTTCGCGCCCCCCTTCCTTGCCGCTTCAAACGCTCGAATGATGTTCGTGGCGCTCGGCTAGCCTGCCAATGGTTGCGGAAGAAGGTGTTCCGGAAAATCATCTTGCGAAAGTTGGCGACATTGAACCTAATAGGTCGGGCACTGGGATCGATTTTACCCGCTGCCCGGCCTTTTTTACCACAAAAAATGAGTTCTTTACAGCGTTAAAGCGCGTAGAGCAGCATTCTTATTGGCGAATAAACCTACCTCTAAGCGCGGTCGCTTATCCTCGAAAGACCTCGATAGAGGTTCATCTCATTTTACACATATTATGCATTGACAACGTGAACGAAAGGAGTAGAATATATGAAGTGTGATAATGATTATGATTATCAATGATAATAATTCTCAATAGGAATGGTGACTATGCGAAAAAGAATCATCGCAGTTTCTTTGATCCTTCTCTTTGTATTGTCGTTTCCGGCGACTTTGTTTGCCAAGGCGGAAGATGATCTGAAGAAAGCTGATGAAGGCATACAAAGCGCGATTCAGGCGGCAGCCGGCGGTAAGGTGGACGAGGCGGCACGCGAATTTGACAAGTTCCAGACGAACTGGCTGAGCTACGAGGACGGGATTAAAGAGCGCTCGAGAGCGGCTTATCAGAAAATCGAAGCGGCCATGGGCGAGGTGTCTTTTGAAACGGTCAAGGACCCGATTGACAAAGATAAGCTGAAAGCGAGCCTGGAGCAGCTGCACAGCCTGAACAAGGCCTTCATAGAAGGGCGGCTCGACGCGTTCGGCGAAGTGGCTGTCAGCGGGGAGAAAGTGACGATAAGCTCGCTGGTGGCGCTTTTGGAGAGTGCTTCGGATCAGCTCAAGAAAAATGATCTGAACGGAGCCAAGGCCAGCATCGAAAAGCTGCGCAGCTCGTGGCTGGACATCGAGGGCATCGTGCTGACGCAGTCGAGCGAAGTGTACCAGTCGATGGAGCGGGACATGGTTACGGCATACGCCCAATTGTCGGCTAACCCGGCCAAAACGGCCGACGCTTCGGCAACGATTGACCGCATGCATACGGCACTGGCGCCGCTGGCATCCAAAACAAGCTATACGATGCTCGACGCTACGACGATTTTATTAAGAGAAGGTTTGGAAGCTTTGCTTGTTGTTATTGCACTGCTCGGCTTTTTGAACAAGTCGGGACATGGCGACAAAAAGAAATGGATCTGGCTCGGCGTCGGGTCCGGTCTGTTTGTCAGCATGGTGCTCGGCATTATCGTGCAGCAGTTGTTCTCCTCCAGCGCGTTCGGCAACAATAACTTCCTGATCGCCGGCTGCACAGGCGTGTTCGCCGCAGTTATGCTGCTCTATATGAGCTATTGGCTGCACAGCAAATCCAGCGTATCCAATTGGCAGAAGTATATCCGCGACCAGAGCGTCAAAGCTTTGGCTACGGGAAGCCTCGTGTCGCTTAGCGTGCTTGCGTTTTTGGCCGTTTTCCGCGAAGGAACGGAGACCGTTCTGTTCATGATCGGCATGGCTTCGTCCATTTCGCTGGGCTCGCTGCTCGGCGGAATCGCAATCGGCGTCGTGCTTTTAATCATCGTCGCGTACCTGATCTTGAAAATCGGTCTGCGCATTCCGATGCGTCCGTTTTTCCTCGTTTCCAGCGTATTTGTGTTCTATCTATGCTTCAAATTCACGGGCATGGGCATCCACGGCCTGCAGCTCGCAGGCGTACTGCCGGCAACGACGGAAGCGTGGCTTCCATCCTGGGACGCGGTGGCGCTGTATCCGACCCTGGAAAGCGCGCTGCCGCAGCTGGCGCTGCTTCTTGGCGCCGCAATAGCCGCCGGAAGAGATATGAGCAAGAGCTTCAAGCTGCGCAATCAAACCGCATAGCAAAGCCGCTCGACCGATAATTATATACTTTTATTCCATTATAAAGGGGAACCCATCGCATGAAAAAACATATGAAAGTTATCGTACTTGCAACTGCAGCAGCAATGACTCTGGCCGCCTGCGGCAAAACCGCGGCTCCTGCTCCGTCGGCTTCTCCGGCGGCATCCCTCGAAGCGAGCCCGACACCCAATGTCGCGAAAGTGCCGGCCAAAGACGGCTCTGCCGTTTTGCTTAAAACGATAGAAGGGCTGAAACAGCAGCTCGATCAAAAGAAAGTCGACGATGCGAAAAAAATGTCGGACACGCTTGAAGAGCAGTGGGCAAGCTTCGAGGACGAAGTGAAGCCGAAGTATCCCGAGCTGTACGTCAAAGTGGAAAAATACTTAACTCCCGTTGAAGCGGGTCTCAAGCAGAGCAGCCTCGATTTTGCCGCGCTTGGCAAGCTGAACGACGAACTGGTGAATGTGGTCAAAGAACTCAGCACTTCTTTTGCGGAAAATAAAGGGGCTGTGAACAACGCAGCCATTTCCGGCTCCAAGGAGCTGCAGGAAGCGACGAAAGCGTACAACCAGTACGTGCAGGACCAAGGGAAGCAGTTGGTCTCGCTGCTCGATAAGTTGAATGAAGCCGTGAAGAGCGGGGATTTGCAAAAAGCGCAGGAAGCTTACGTGCAATCGCGTCTGCCGTATGAGCGCATCGAGCCTGTTATTGAAAAATTCAAGGAACTGGACGGCGTGATGGACGCCCGCGTGGACGATTTTAAAAGCGAGGAAGATCCCGATTTCACCGGATTCCACCGCATCGAGAACATTCTGTTTGTGAAAAAGACAGCGAAAGACGCGGAACCGTTCGCGGCGCGGCTGCTTGAAGACGGCAAAAAAATGCAGCAAAGCATCGCTGCCACGAACATTGAAGCGACCGATTTCGTAACCGGCGTGGGCGAATTGATGGAGGAAGCGCAATCGTCCAAAATTACCGGCGAGGAAGAGCGCTGGAGCGGAGCTACGGTCCCTGTCATTCGGGCCAATGTGGAAGGCGCCCAGGAGATTTACACGCTTGTGAAGGACGAGTTGAAGAAAAAAGACGCGGCCCTTGACGAAAAAATCAGCAAAAGCCTCACGGCCGTTATCGATCAAATGAACGTTTTGTCGCCTGCGGGAACGACCTGGAACGATTTCGGCAAGCTGGACAAATCCAAGCAAGTCGATTTGAAAAACAAGCTGGAAGCTCTGGCGGAGCCGCTGGTAAAAATGCCTGGTACACTTGGACAGTAATGTTCGTTATGCCGGAGATACAGTTCATACTTGCGAAGGGATGGGGAAGCTTTGAAGGATAAAATAAACCGCCGGGCATTTCTCGGCATGACCGCTGCGGGCGCGGCAGGGCTTGTGCTGGGCGACTTCATCGGCAAAACGCAGGCGCAGCACGGCGTTCCTGCTTCCCAGGGCGCGAAACCGGAAGGCGGGGGCGCAGCGGAAGAACGAATATCGTTTTACGGAGCCCATCAGTCAGGCATTTTGACGCCCCAGCAAAATTGTGCCAACGTCGCCGCATTTGACGTGACTACGACCGATGTTAAAGAATTGAAAGAGCTGTTCCGCAAATGGACGGAAATGGCCGCTCTGCTGATGGACGGCAAACCGCTGGCCCCGGAGCCGCAGGATGGCAAATTTCCGCCTACCGATACGGGCGAGCAGTTCGGCGTGGCGGACAGCAAGCTGACGATTACGTTCGCAGTCGGCCCCTCCTTGTTCGAGCAGAACGGGACCGACCGCTTCGGGCTGCGTTCCCGCAAACCGGCAGGGCTGACAGAGATGCCGAAGTTCCACAAGGATTCCTTGCAGGAGCAGCTGACGCACGGTGATATCGTCATCCAGGCTTGCGCCGACGATCCGACGATCTGCTTCCATGCGATCCGGAACTTGACCAAGGCGGCCCGTGGCGTCGCTCACCTGCGCTGGCAGCAAACCGGCCAGCTCAGCGTCAAGGCGGAGGGCACGAAGCGGAACCTGTTCGGCTTTAAGGACGGGACGAACAACCCGGCTTTGAACGACGACAAGTTTATGAACAATAACGTGTGGATCGACGCAGCCGACGGCGCGCCTTGGCTGGCCGGAGGAAGCTACATGGTCGTGCGCCGCATCAACATGCGCATCGAGACGTGGGATCAGCAGCCGTTTACGAATCAGGAAAATATTATCGGACGCAAAAAAGTGTCGGGAGCCCCGCTTGACGCCCAGACCGAATTCGAGCAGCCGAATTTTGCGGGCGATGCGAAAGGCGATAAGACGCCTCTCGATTCCCATATCCGGCTATCCAATCCGCGCACGGGCGAAAATTCGGAGCGCGAGCGCATTTTACGCCGCGGATACAATTTTATGGAAAATCTGGATCAAGTCGGGCGGATGAACGCCGGCCTCTTGTTCGTCTGTTTTAACCGCAACCTGCAAACTCAGTTCGAATCCATACAAAAAAGGCTGACCAATCCGAAAATGCCCGATCAAATGCTCGCTTATACGGAAACGACGGGCGGGGGGTATTTTGCCGTGCTGCCGGGCGTTCCGGCGCAAGGGTCTTATTTGGGACAGAGCCTCTTTGAATAAGAAGCATAACGCCGCTTCGCGAGTCGAGGACGGCAGCGCAGACCGCAGAGACGACCCTTTGCGGTCTTTTGCTTTTGCCCGCGGCATGCAAATTGACTTTCCCGCCATTTTCATCCACAATGATGTTGGGCTCTGCATGGCTCAAGCATTACGTTTCGATAAAGGAGAATGGTATGAAACCAACCTCACATATAGTGGAAAGCGAGCGGCAGGACCGCGCCGTGCTTGTCAGTTTGATTACCCAGCAGCAAAAGAAGAACGAGGCACTTGCCGAGTACTCGCTGCAGGAGCTGATCAAGCTTGCCGAGACGGCCGGCGTGCTCGTACTCGATACGATGACCCAGAACAAGGAGTCTGTGGACACCAAATGGTTCATCGGCAAAGGAAAGGTCGAGGAACTGAAAGCTCTGATCGACGAGCTCGGCGGGAACACGGCGATTTTCGACCAGGAGCTGTCGGGGGCGCAGGTGCGCAACCTGGAAGCGGCGCTCGATGTGAAAATCATCGACCGTACCCAGCTGATCCTGGATATATTCGCACAGCGCGCCAAGACGCGCGAGGGCATCATCCAGGTAGAGCTGGCGCAGCTCAGCTACTTGCTGCCGAGGCTGTCGGGACAAGGCAAAAACTTGTCCAGGCTGGGCGGCGGAATCGGGACGCGGGGGCCCGGCGAAACGAAGCTGGAGACGGATCGCAGGCATATACGCGAGCGGATCGGCGAGCTGAAGGCGCAGCTTGAGGAAGTCGTGCGCCACCGCAATTTGCACCGCGAACGCCGCAAGAAGACGGGCGTTTTTCAGGTTGCGCTCGTGGGCTACACGAACGCGGGCAAATCCACGCTGCTCAAGCAGCTGACGCACGCGGACGTCTATGTAGAGAACCAACTGTTCGCCACGCTGGACCCTACGTCGCGGACGATGGAGCTGCCGAGCGGCAAGGAAATCGTGCTGACCGACACGGTAGGGTTCATTCAAAACCTGCCGCACGATCTGGTCGCATCGTTCCGCGCCACGCTGGAAGAGGCGAACGAAGCGGATCTGATTTTGCACGTTGTCGACAGCCAGGCCGAAATGCGCAGCGAGCAAATGCGCGTCGTCTCGGAGGTACTAGAAGAGCTTGGAGCGCACCAAAAAGAGCAGCTTACGGTTTTTAACAAAATCGATCTTTGCTCGCCACAGGAGCGGGATATGCTGACGACCGAAGGCGATTTTTTGAAAATTTCCGCTTATGACGAAGCGGATTTGGAACGGCTGCGCCTTGCCGTGCAGGAGAAGCTGATGGGCGAGAACAAGCTGTTCCGCATTCCGGCCGACAAAGGGGATATGATTTCGCTCGTCTACCGGATCGGCGACGTTATCCGCAACGAAGTCGACGGCGAAGATATGGTGTTTCAAGTTCGCGTGAACAAAGACGATTACGAGAAAATGGGTTACTTGCTGGCCGCTTTCGACGAGCAGCGCGTTCAGCAGGAAGAACAGGGAGAGAGCTTCTAGGCATGCAATTCGGGGAAAACATCTTGGCGCTGATGGAACGTGCCGAGCGCACAATCGAGCCGGCGTTCCGCAGCATTGAAAAAACGATCGATCTGAATCAATGGAAAGTGATCCGCGCTTTTCAAAAGCATCAGGTAAGCGACTATCACTTCGCATCTTCGACGGGCTACGGCTATAACGACCGCGGGCGGGAAGTGCTCGATCTCGTCTATGCGGACGCACTGGGGGCCGAGGCGGCGCTCGTGCGGCCGCATTTCGTATCGGGCACGCATACGATCGGCACTGCGCTGTTCGGCGTGCTGCGCCCCGGCGATCACCTGCTTTACATAACAGGCAAGCCTTACGATACGCTGCATAAAGTGATCGGCAAGCCGGGCGACGGCACCGGCTCGCTGCAGGACTGGGGCATCGCGTACAGCGAGGTTGCCCTCCTGTCGGACGGCTCGCCGGACTGGCCGGGCATCGCGAAAGCGATCAGGCCGAACACCAAGGTGGTCGGCATTCAACGTTCGCGCGGCTACGATCCGCGGCCGTCGTTCACGGTGGAACAAATCGGGGAGATGGTCCGATTTGTGAAAGAGGCGAGCCCCGAGACGATCGTGTTCGTCGACAACTGCTACGGCGAGTTCACCGAGCCGCAGGAACCGACGCAAGCCGGCGCCGATCTGATGGCCGGCTCGCTGATCAAAAACCCCGGCGGCGGCATCGCCCCGTCCGGGGGCTACATCGCCGGGCGGCGCGACCTTGTCGAGCTCGCCGCCTACCGCTTGACCGCCCCAGGCATCGGGGGCGAGGTGGGGGCCATGCTCGGCGCGACGCGAGCCATGTTTCAAGGGCTGTTCCTTGCCCCGCACCTGGTGGGGCAAGCGGTCAAGGGCTCGGTCTTCGCAGCAGCGCTGTTCGAAGATCTCGGCTTTGAAAGCCGTCCGCTCTGGCACGAGCCGCGCACGGATCTGATTCAAGCGATCCGCTTCACGTCCGCGGAGCATCTGATCACTTTCGTGCAGGGCATCCAGAAAGCGGCCGCCGTCGATGCGCATGTCGTCCCGGAGCCCTGGGACATGCCCGGCTACGAGCATCCGGTCATTATGGCCGCCGGCACGTTTATTCAAGGCGGCAGCCTGGAGCTGTCCGCGGACGCTCCGATCCGCGAGCCCTACATCGCCTATATGCAGGGCGGTCTGACTTACTCGCACTGCAAATTGGGCGTGTTGACGGCCATCCAGCATATGGCGGACAAGGGTTTAATTTGAAAAATAGGACTGTAAACAAACCTAACACTCCTTGACATGTTTTTGCAACGAAGGTACAATGAGATTAGGACTTACTTACTCAGGAGTGATTAGGATGACTGATGAAATTCGCAGAAATATGGCGCTTTTCCCGATTGGCATCGTCATGAAACTTACCGATTTGACAGCGAGGCAAATCCGTTACTACGAACAGCATGAGCTTGTTATACCTGCCAGAACTTCAGGCAATCAAAGGCTTTACTCTTTTAACGATGTGGAGAGATTGTTGGAGATCAAAGATTTGATCGAGAAAGGCGTTAACATCGCCGGAATTAAACAGGTGCTTTTGCCGGTTTCCAAAGATTCCGAGGATGCAACCATCATCAACGAGCACACGGAAGTGAAGCGCAAGGAGCTTACCGATTCCCAACTGCACAAAATGCTGAAGCAGCAGTTGATCGGAGGCGGAAAACGTCCGGGTCAAGTGTCACTGATTCAAGGCGAATTGTCCCGATTTTTTCATTAAATAGCGTCATAATAACGAGAGGAGCATGGCCGTGGGTTACAACACCAATTACACGAAAGAAGACATTTTACGCATCGCCGAAGAGGAGAACGTTCGTTTCATCCGTCTGCAATTCACCGATTTGATGGGCAGCGTGAAAAACGTGGAAATTCCGCGCAGCCAGCTGGAAAAAGCGCTTGACAACAAAATGATGTTCGACGGTTCTTCCATCGAAGGCTATGTCCGTATCGAAGAATCTGACATGTACTTGTACCCTGACTTGAGCACTTGGGTCATTTTCCCATGGGTTACGGAAGGCAAAGTAGCGCGCCTGATTTGCGATATTTACCTTCCTGACGGCAGGCCGTTCCCGGGTGACCCGCGCGGCATTTTGAAAAACGCTCTGAAGCAGGCCAAAGAAATGGGCTACACGGCTATGAACGTTGGACCGGAACCGGAGTTCTTCCTGTTCAAAACCGACGACAAAGGCAACCCGACGATGGAGCTGAACGACCAAGGCGGTTACTTCGATCTCGCCCCGATGGATTTGGGCGAAAACTGCCGCCGCGATATCGTGCTTACTTTGGAAGAAATGGGCTTTGAAATCGAAGCTTCCCATCATGAAGTAGCGCCGGGACAGCACGAAATCGATTTCAAATATGCGGATGCGATTAAAGCAGCCGACCAAATTCAAACTTTTAAACTCGTTGTAAAAACGGTTGCAAGACAGCACGGGCTGCACGCCACGTTCATGCCGAAACCGCTTTTCGGAATGAACGGCTCAGGCATGCACTGCCATCAGTCGCTTTTTAAAGACGACGTTAACGTGTTCTATGACGAGAATGATAAGTTAGGTTTAAGTCAAGTAGCCAGACACTATATGGCAGGTGTACTTCGTCATGCCCGCTCTTTTGCGGCTATCACGAATCCTACCGTTAACTCGTATAAACGCCTTGTGCCAGGCTATGAAGCGCCATGTTACGTAGCATGGTCCGCAAGCAACCGCAGTCCGATGATTCGTATTCCGGCTTCCCGCGGTTTAAGCACGCGCGTTGAAGTCCGCAACCCGGACCCTGCGGCCAACCCGTATCTTGCCCTTGCCGTTATGCTTGCAGCCGGTCTTGACGGCATCAAGAACAAAATGCAGCTTCCGCCGCCAACCGACCGCAACATTTACGTGATGACGGAAGAGGAAAGAGAAGAGCAAGGAATTCCAAGCTTGCCAGTGAACCTGAAGACCGCGCTGGACGAACTGATCCGCGACGAAGTCATTTGCGACGTACTCGGCGAGCACGCCCTTGCTCATTTCTATGAACTGAAAGAAATTGAATGGGATATGTATCGTACGCAAGTACATCCTTGGGAAAGAGATCAGTACTTGTCGTTATATTAAAAGTTGAAACCATGATTTTTAAAGGGTTTTGAGGGGGATGGCGTTGCGGCGGGCATACCGAAATTAATTAGTTTTTTTCGGAAATGCCCCCGGAACGCCCCCCCAAAAAAAAATTCCCTGGCCTGCTTCTCTAAGACCTCATTTATTTTGGTCTTACAGTCGGCATGACTGCATCTCATTGACAAGTCTTGTGTTGATTTTGATGATTCTTTCCTATCGCAATGTCTTTGTTTCCCCAAAAGTCCCCCATCATTGTTCCCTAGAAATCAAGTGTCTCATCGATTCCCGATCATTTTAATGTTGTAGTTTCCATTGCTTCCACCGCTTTCCATTTCATCCTAAAGTAACTAGTGAGCATATCTTATATACGCTCGCGCGTTTCATTGTCTATCGGTTTGCCGTCAAATGTGACTGGGAGATCCTCTTTTAGGATTTGCAGGTGTTTCGGCGTTAAAAAACGATCCCCCACTAACCAAGTGGCTGTGGGGGAGCAAAACGAAATGTATTAAACCGGATCAACTGTGCCAAAAATCCTGACTGGCACTTCTCCATGACTGTAGTACTCAACATGATAAGTGCCAGGTTTTAGAGTAACGTATACCGAGCGTCTTTGGCTTCCGCTCCATGAAAAGTATCGAGTACCCGATGAATCATTCTCATTGACTAACCTGTACTCAACCTCTTCGACATCGTAACTGCTGTCGTATGTGCGTTGCTGAACATCAAACAAGTAAGTACGGGTGGAGTTGACCGTAAAATACCCATTACGAAACGTACTCACCCATCCGTCATTTTCTGTCAGGTAATTGTGATTAAACCACATCGAATCATACACGACTGCTTGCAGTTGAGCTGATTGTACTTCCTTTGATGTTGATTCTGCTGCCGAAGCCGTAACCGCAGGAAGCGTAGTGCTAGAAGCCAAGATACCAGTAGTAAGTGCAACAGCTAACAGACCATTAAAAACTTTTTTACTCATTCCTAAGTTCCTCCTATAAATACAAAATAATTACAATAATAATTGTAATATATATTGCACAACTTGTGAATTAAAATTTACTAATTTTGGAGGAAATAGTCCTGTTTGGATTTTTTCCAAGCCTCTTCAATCTGGTTGAACCTATATTTAAGTCCCTTTGTTGAAAAAAAATCCAATAATTTAAAAAACATGATACTCTTAAACTATCAAACTTATAGAGGTGGATACGATGAGCACGATTTCTTTAAGCAAGCAAAAACTGGGAATCGTTTTGGAAAAGAAACAATTGTCGAGCGTGGTGGCCAAAGTAGCGTTGGTGCTGGACATATCCGGTTCGATGAGGCTGCTCTACAAAAACGGTACGGTTCAGAAAGTAGTCGAAAAAATATTGGCTGTCGCCAGCAGGCTGGACGATGACGGTGTGTTGGACATCTGGGTATACGACCACAAATTCAGCAGGCTGCCCTCTGTCAGCGAGGAAGATTTCGAAGGTTACGTCAACAAGCATGTGCTTGAAAACCAGAACATATCCAAGTTCGGCCGCAACGATGAGTCGCCGGTCATGAGAGATGTGATAAAAAAATATACCGTGGAAGAAAAGAGCAATGTTCCCTCTTTCATTATTTTTATTAATGACGGCGGGGTGAAGAGGGGGACGGGAGATACGATCGACAAGGCGATCATTGAATCTTCGAACCTTCCATTATTTTGGCAGTTTGTCGGTGTTGGCAATTCCGATTTCGGAGTGTTGAAAAAGCTGGATACTATCGAAGGCAGAGTCGTCGACAATGCGAACTTTTTTCAAATTACGGATATTGAAAAAACGAACGATGAAGAGCTGTATGAAAATTTATTGAATGAATTCCCTTTGTGGATAAGAGAAGCAAAAGATAAAGGGATATTATAACAAATTGATCATCTCCCGGGTTGTGAAAGCCTTGATTGATGGCGCCTAAAGGGCAAGAAATGGATTGGGGAACGCCAACGAAACGAGATTTAATTCTTTAAATTTTCCCTGGTTACTGGTTTCAACCGTGAAATGTCATATCCTATCTTACCAATAATATCGAGCCCGTCCTGGAATTCTATAGCGTTTTTTCCAGTCCGCCCATTTTCCAAACCATGCAAAATAAAAGCTCTAATCGTTCTTGGATTATGTAAATTATATTTTTCAATTATGTTGGTATCTTTATTTTTTAAGGATGTACCGACTAATAGTGGATTTCCTGTAATTGGATCATCCCAAGTACAAAAAAAGAATGTGCATGTTATATTTTTTAGGACTTTTAAAGATATTTTAAGAGAAATATTACTCAACTGTTGATTATACTTCTGGTCAATCACATATAGGTATTCATTTTCGCCTACAATTATTTTTCTTGTCTTGTTCTTCAAGATCTTTGTACCTCTCGAATCAGTTTCGGTCCAAGTAAAAGGGATAGTAGCTATAAGAAATCGAATTGCAGTTCCGGAGTTCGATCGGTATTTTAAAAGCGAAAAACCACCTTAAAGGTGGTTTTTTGTACTTACATGTCGCGGAACAGGCCGATAACGCGGCCAAGGATGGTTACGTTTTTCAGAAGAATCGGCTGGAGGGCCGAATTCTCCGGCTGCAGACGGATGTGATCCCGTTCTTTGTAAAAACGTTTTACCGTTGCTTCGTCATCTTCGGTCATGGCGACGACGATATCGCCGTTGTCGGCGGTTTGCTGCTGCTTGACAATAACATAGTCGCCATTATGTATGCCGGCTTCGATCATACTGTCGCCGGATACGCTGAGCATGAACACGTTGTTGTCGCCGACGAGGTGGGACGGGAGGGGGAAGTAGTCTTCGATGTTCTCCGTTGCCGTAATCGGTACGCCGGCCGTTACTTTGCCGACTAACGGGACGCGCGCCACGGATAAAGCGAAGTTGCTCTCCGCTCCGTCGAGACCTAAAATTTCAATAGCTCTCGGTTTGGTCGGATCGCGGCGGATCAAGCCTTTCTTCTCCAGACGTTCCAGATGCCCGTGCACGGTCGAACTGGAGGCCAGTCCGACGGCTTCGCCGATTTCCCGAACGGAAGGCGGGTAGCCCTTATCTTTCACTTCGTTCTTAATAAACTCCAAAATTGCTTGTTGGCGTTGGGATATTTTACTCAATAGTTATCACTCCATCTATGAAAAAATCATTAACCAAATTATAACACAGAACCGGAGTTCGTACAAACATAAGTTCGAAGATTTATTGACACAAACGTTTGTTCGTGATATTCTGATTTCAGAACAAATGTTTGGGGGATGAATGTTATGTACATTGCATATTCAGAAGGAAGCAACTCACGGCAACTTCATGCAAGACCAGCGACAGCGAGAACTACGACACGTTCGGATCGTTTCCATCGGTTCTTCGGTTTGACGAAGCGATCTTTGAAATTCATTTTGCTTGCTGCCGCGCTTCTTGCCGTGTTTTCTTTTGGCGCAATCGTACAAGCTTACGCAGGAGATGGCGCGAACGCCGCTTCCACCCGGTCGCCTGAGCCCATTCATGAATCCGTACAAATCCCAAACCATCTTATCGTTGAACGCGGCGATACGCTCTGGTCTATAGCTTCATCCCGAATAAGCGAAGGTCAGGATATTCGTTCGTATATGAATAAAGTTAAGAAATTGAACAAACTTACTTCCACGTACCTTTATGAAGGGCAAATCTTGCTGCTGCCTTAATGCCTGGCATTTATATCGGACCCCTGGCCGTATTATTTAGTTTCGGCGGTCAACGATACCTCCAATTTCATTCCTAAGTGAAATGAGACATATTCGTTCATGTTCGATTCGGATTTTCTGAATCAAGCTCATTTGCCGACTAAGTTACTTGCCTTAGTCTTTTTTTGCGTGCAATTGCCTTGACATTCGGGTAGCGGAATGGCAAAGTAGTAGTCAGACTGAGTAATGGCAGGGAGGACTATCATGAGCGATAATATGGACCAGAACATAGAGAGAATCAACGAACTTGCCCGCAAAGCGAAAACAGTTGGCTTAACGGATGAAGAAATTGATGAGCGCAACGAGTTGAGAAAAAAATATATCCAAGCGTTCCGCTCCTCTCTTAAGGTACAGTTGGATTCTATCAAGTTTGCCGATGAAGAAGAGAAGTAAAGCAACAACATTTATAGATGCATTCAAAGGGGAAATGTAACGATGCCGCTCAAGGCTGTGCTGTTTGATTTGGATGATACGCTGTTATGGGACGATCGCAGCGTGAAGGAAGCTTTTGAAGCAACATGCGAGGAAGCGGCCAAACATTACGCTTCGATCAAGCCGAATGAATTGGAAGAGGCCGTGCGCAAGGAGGCCAGAGCGCTTTACGAATCTTACGAAACGTTCCCATTCACGAAAATGATCGGCATTAATCCGTTTGAAGGGCTGTGGGCTCATTTTACCCAGGGAGAACATGAGCATTTTCGCAAGCTGGAACAGTTGGCTCCGGGCTATCGGACGGAGTCTTGGACAAGAGGACTTCAGGCGCTCGGTATTGAGGACAAGGAACTTGGCTACAAATTAGGCGAAATGTTCCCGGCCGAACGCCGCCGCCGTCCTCTCGTTTACGAAGAGACGTTTCAAGTACTGGATGCGCTGAAAGGCAATTACAAGCTGCTGCTGCTGACGAACGGTTCTCCCGATTTGCAGATGGAAAAGTTGGCCGGAGTGCCCGATATTGCACCTTATTTTGATCATATCGTTATTTCCGGAGCGTTTGGGGAAGGGAAGCCGGCGGTTTCGATTTTCCGGCATGCGATGGAGCTTCTGGGTATTGAAGCTTCCGAAGGCATCATGATCGGGGACAAGCTGACTACGGATATTCTCGGCTCGGGAAGCGTAGGCATGCGCAATATTTGGATTAATCATCACGGGCTGCAGCGCGGCGACGAAATCGTTCCTGCTTTTGAAGTATCCCGACTGCAAGAAATTTTGCCGATTATTGCGAACAGCCGGTAAAATTGCAAACAAAAGCCCAACGGCTGGGGAATCGAATCCTCGGATCGTTGGGCTTTTGGGTTCTTTATGAAAGGATCAGGCCTTTGCAAACTCCGGGTCGTCAACGTTGTAGGCGATCCAGCCGTCTTTTTCGATGAAGAGGCGTACCGCTACGATTTGACGGTTATCCATCAGCGTAAAGAAGTGGTTCGTATTTTCCGGTACGGAAATAACGTCTCCGGCTTCAAGCTCGACGTCAAAGTAGCCGACTTCGTCTTCCGATTTAATAATGAAGATGCCTCGTCCTGCTACGATTGCACGGATTTCATCTTCAGTGTGCGTGTGAACCTGTTCGAATTTTTTGAGCAGTTCCTCGATGTTTGGCGTAGCGTCGGACAAGGAAATGACATCCCAAATTTCGTAACCGCGTCTTGCGGCAAGATCGCGAATTTCTTCGTCATAAATGCTCAAAATTTGCGCTTTTTCTTCGTCGCTCAGGGCGAATTTTTCGCGAAGCGCTTCAGGAAGCTTGGAAGTATCCCAGTGTTCGTACACGACGTTGTGGCTATCCAAGAAGGCTTTTACCTGTTCTTCACCTTCGATGCGTTCATTAGTGTTGCGAATTCGAATTTGTGCCAACGTACATCCCTCTTTCCAATAAAATATACTTGTATTATAGATGAAATGTTGACTCATGTCGATGAATTTGCATAAAAAAATCCTACATACCCCATAGGAATTATTGATAAATAGAAATCTTTTCATAGCAGCGCTATTCTGTTACACTAAATGTTAACGAATTTATCGATAAAGTTGGGTTGTTTCAGCTTTAGGTCAAGTTGAGAGGGAGTCATGCCATGATCAAACCACCGATTCAAGAGCAGCTTAAGAAAAAAATAATGATCCTTGACGGCGCAATGGGCACCATGCTTCAACAGGAGAATTTGACACCCGATGACTTCGGAGGCGAAGAACTGGACGGCTGTAATGAAATTCTTGCCATCACGCGCCCCGACGTTTTGCGGAAAATTCATGAAGCTTACTTTGCGGCGGGCGCCGATATGATAGAAACGAATACGTTCGGTTCGACCAGCGTCGTTTTGGCCGAGTACGATTTGCAGGACCGTCACCGGGAAATCAATTTGGCCGCGGCTAAGCTGGCGATTGAGGCTGCGAATAAATACTCGACTCCGGAGTGGCCGAGATACGTAATCGGGGCGATGGGGCCGACGACCAAAACATTGTCCGTCACCGGCGGCGTAACGTTCGAAGCACTGGAGGAGAGTTACTACCAGCAGGCGCTTGCGCTGGTGGAAGCCGGCGTCGATGCGCTGCTCCTCGAAACATCGCAAGATACGCTGAACGTGAAAGCCGGAAGCATCGGCATCCGCAGAGCTTTTGAAACGCTGGGCGTCAAGCTGCCGATCATGATTTCAGGAACGATCGAACCGATGGGAACTACGTTGGCCGGACAAAACATCGAGTCCTTCTATATATCTTTGGAACATCTGAAGCCGGTTTCGATCGGGCTGAACTGTGCGACCGGTCCGGAGTTTATGCGCGACCATATTCGAACGCTGTCCGAAATTGCGGAAACGGCGATCAGCTGTTATCCGAATGCGGGGCTGCCGGACGAGAACGGACATTATCACGAATCCCCCGAGTCACTCGCGAAAAAGATGGCCGGCTTTGCCGAACAAGGCTGGCTCAATATCGCCGGCGGCTGCTGCGGAACGACGCCAGATCATATTCGCGCGCTGGCGGAAACTTTGGGCAAGTATGCGCCCAGAACGAGCTACGGCACACATCCGCCTGCGGTATCCGGCATTGAAACGGTCTATATCGAGCCGGAAAACCGTCCGATTATGGTCGGCGAACGCACGAACATTTCCGGTTCCCGCAAATTCAAACGACTTATTAAGGAAGGCAAGTTTGAAGAAGGATCGGAAATCGCCCGCAACCAGGTGAAAAACGGCGCGCACGTCATCGATATCAACTTACAGGATACGGATATCGACGAAGCTTACGCCGTCGAGCAATTTATGCAGCAAGTGGTAAAAAAAGTAAAAGTCCCGCTCATGCTGGACTCTACGTACGATCATATTATCGAGCTCGGCTTAAAATACTCGCAAGGCAAAGCGATTATCAACTCCATTAACCTGGAGGACGGCGAGACGAAGTTCCAAAATATTTTGCCACTGATCCATAGATACGGAGCCGCGGTTGTCTGCATTTTGATCGACGAGCGCGGACAGGCGGTTTCGCGCGAAGCGAAGATGGAAGTGGCTACGCGGTCTTATGAGCTTTTGACCGGGAAGTATGAAATGAATCCGGAAGACATTATTTTTGACCCGAACATGTTCCCGATCGGCTCCGGCGATCCGCAATACATCGGTTCAGCCGTCGAGACGATCGAAGGTATCCGGATGATCAAGGAAAAATACCCGGCCTGCAAAACGATTCTCGGGCTCAGCAACATTTCGTTCGGTTTGCCGGATGCGGGGCGCGAGGTGCTGAACTCGGTTTATTTGTACCACTGCACCAAGGCCGGTTTGGATTACGCGATTGTCAATACGGAGAAGCTGGAACGCTACGCCTCCATTCCGGAAGCCGAGCGCCAGCTCGCCGAAGAACTGATCTACAATACGAACGATGAGACGCTTGCACAGTTCGTCGCGCATTTCCGCGAGAAGAAAGTCGAGAAAAAAGAAAAAATTTCGAACCTCTCTTTGGAAGAGCGTCTTGGCTCTTATGTCGTCGAAGGCACGAAGGAAGGGCTCGTTCCCGATCTGGAAGAAGCGCTTAAAACGTACACACCGCTTGAAGTCATCAACGGGCCTCTGATGAAAGGCATGGAGCAGGTCGGCCGGCTGTTCAACAACAATGAGCTGATCGTTGCCGAGGTGCTGCAAAGCGCTGAAGTGATGAAAGCGTCGGTTTCGTTTTTGGAGCCTTTCATGGAGAAGTCGGAATCCGCCGTCAAAGGGAAAATCATTCTGGCTACGGTAAAAGGCGACGTGCATGATATCGGGAAAAATCTGGTCGAGATCATTCTCTCGAACAACGGCTACCAGATCGTCAATCTGGGTATTAAAGTGCCGCCAGAGCAGCTGATTGAGGCGTACCGCAAAGAGAAGCCGGATGCGATCGGTTTGTCGGGTCTGCTCGTCAAATCGGCGCAGCAGATGGTCGTTACCGCGCAGGATTTGCGCAACGCCGGCGTCGATGTGCCGATTCTTGTCGGGGGCGCGGCGCTGACCCGGAAGTTCACGAAAACGAGAATCGCCCCGGAATACGAGGGTTTGGTGCTGTATGCGAAGGATGCAATGGATGGGCTCGATATCGCCAACCGTTTGAGCGACCCGGAGCAGCGCAAGCGTCTCGTCCAGGAGCTGAGAGAAAGCAAGGAGTCCGACGTCAAAGAGTCCGGCAAAAAGGAAGAGCAGCTGCCGAAGCTTACCCGCGTCAAATCGTCCGGCGTCTCCAGGGACGTTCCGGTGCATGTGCCGCCTGATCTGGATCGCCATGTGCTGCGGGATTACCCGATCGGCCATGTCATGCCTTATGTGAACATGCAGATGCTGCTCGGTCATCACCTCGGGCTTAAAGGCAAGGTGGAGCAGCTGCTCGGCAATAAAGACGCCAAAGCGATGCAGTTGAAAGATACGGTCGATTCTATCTTATATGCGGCGCAAAAAGAAGGAATCATCAAGACGCACGGCATGTACCGGTTCTTTCCGGCGCAGTCGAGCGGCGACGATGTGATTGTATACGACCCGCAGGATCACAGCAAAGTGCTTGAAACGTTTACGTTCCCGCGGCAGGATACCGAGCCGTTCCTCTGTCTGGCCGACTACCTCAAGCCGGTGGAGAGCGGACAGATGGATTACATCGGCTTCCTCCTCGTCACCGCAGGCCACGGCATTAACGACCTGGCCAAAGAGTGGCGGGACAAAGGGGACTACCTGAAATCGCACGCGCTGCAGGCGACCGCTTTGGAGGTCGCGGAAGGTTTTGCCGAGCGGATTCATCATATCATGCGCGATGTGTGGGGTATTCCCGACGCGCCGCAAATGACGATGCAGGAGCGTTTTGGCGCGAAGTACACCGGACAGCGGTTCTCCTTCGGCTATCCGGCGTGTCCGAATCTCGAAGACCAGGCGAAGCTGTTCGCTCTGCTGCGTCCGGAAGATATCGGCGTCGAGCTGACCGAATCGTTCATGATGGAGCCCGAGGCTTCCGTCTCGGCTGTCGTGTTCGCGCATCCGGAGGCGCGCTACTTTAACGTAGACAAGAGCTGATCTCACGTTCGCTCATTTTAAGCGAGGCGGTTTGTTCGAACCGGAATCCGGTTCGGCGGCTGTCTCGCTTTTTTTGCGGCTCCAAAGCGGCGGCTTCCTGGCAGGCGTTTGACTTCCGGCCGTCATTGCATTAGGATTTTCTGGAAAGAAGTTTGCCAATCCAAATTAATTTTTTCGCAGAATGGAGCTTAATTCGTGGAGTTATATTTTTTAGGCACTGGGGCAGGGATGCCGTCCAAGCAGCGCAATGTCACTTCGATCGCGCTCAACCTGCTTGACGAGCGGGGATTTTACTGGCTGTTCGACTGCGGCGAAGGGAGCCAGCATCAAATTTTGCATTCGCCGGTCAAGTTGGGGCGTACCGAAAAGCTGTTTATTACGCACCTTCACGGCGACCATATTTACGGCATTCCCGGTATGCTGACCAGCCGTTCATATTTGGGCGGAGACACGCCCTTGACGGTTTACGGGCCGCAAGGCATCAAAAGCTTTATCGAAACCGCGCTTTCCGTGAGCCAGGCCCATCTCGGCTATGCTTTGCAGATCGTGGAAATCGGGGAAGAGGGCGTGCTTTTCGAGGACGACTCGTTCATTGTCGAGACCGCGCGGCTTGAGCATAGAGTGGAAAGCTTCGGTTTCCGCGTCATTGAAAAGGATCAGCCCGGCAAGCTGATGCTTGACAAACTATCGGAGCTTGGTGTGCCCGCCGGTCCCCTGTACGGCCAGCTCAAGAAAGGCCAAACCGTGCAGCTCGAGGACGGGCGCGTCCTGCATGGCGGTGATTTCGTGGGAGCGCCTATTCCGGGCCGGATCGTCGTTATTCTGGGCGATACGCGTTATTGCAGCGGAGCGATGCATTTGGCGCAGGGAGCCGACGTGCTCGTCCATGAAGCAACCTTTGCGATGGACAAGCAGGAGCTCGCCTATGCGTTTGATCACGCGACGTCGGTAGACGCAGCCCGTACGGCGGAAGAAGCGGGTGCCAAGGCGCTGATCATGACGCATATCAGCTCGCGCTACCAGGGCGAGGAGACGGGGCTGCTTCTTCAGGAAGCGCGGCAAATTCATCCGAACAGCCATATTGCAAAAGACTTTTGGAGCTTTGATATTCCGAAAAAAGCGTAGAATTTGAAAGAGCCCCTTCCATGAGACACATGGAAGAGGCTCTTTTTGCCGTGCCGCGCTATTGGCCCGATTCGTCGCGTTTTTCCGCGATAAAGCCTTGGATGCTCTCTTTTCGGCGCTCGTTTTTGGACTCGATGTCCTGCTTCTCTTCCGCGGAAATTTCATCCGCATGCGCTTCCAGATAGTCCTCGGCTTCATGCAGGTTGGCAACCGTATGATCGATAGCATTTTGCAAATGAATTTCGTTGTCCTCGCGGTTATCAGGTTTAGCCATCATCTTCCACTCCTTATGCTTAAGTTTGCCAATCCTCTTTTACGATTCCACGGCTTTGTTCAGAATATACGGGCAGTTGTGCAATTTTGCCTTATACTTTACATAAACTATGGAAAAAAGCTGTAAGAGGTGGCATTATGGATCTTTCCCCGGCAGAATTGCTCATTTCTATCTTTATGTCCACACTGATTTATGTTATGGTGATTGAAATAAACAATGCTCGCAAGGACTCTCGATAGGGAAAAAGTCGAAGCGGATTGGAGACCGCATGATCGGATTTGGAATACTGCTTGCGTTTAATTTTATCGGTTATGCTTTGCAAATGAGTCTGCACATTCCGCTTCCCGGCAATGTGATCGGGCTCGTTCTTTTTACTGCGGCTCTTTTTGCCGGGCTGATCAAGCTGGAGTGGGTGGAGGAAGCCGCGGCGCTGCTCACCAGGCATATGATGCTCTTTTTTACGCCGTTCGTTGTCGGGGTTGTCGTGTTTTTGCCGTTGATCGGTACGAATGTGCTCCCGATTGCGGGAGGAATCGTGCTGGGAACGCTGGCCGTTCTGTATGCAACAGGCTGGGTCTCCTCCAGGTTCAGGCAGAAAGAGGAGGACTTGTAATGGAAACAAGCCTGCTCCAAAACCCGCTTTTCGGTCTGACGGTAAGCGTCGTCGCCTATACGGTTGGCGTTCTGCTGCATCGGAAATGGCGGTTTATGCATCCGCTTTTCGTGTGTTCCGCTTGTATTATTGCGCTGCTGGCCGCATGCCGCATCCCATATGAGGATTACAAACGGGGCGCGGACTTTTTGACGCTGCTGCTCGGACCGGCTACCGTGGCACTGGGAGTTCCGCTGTATAAACATGCGAAGCTGATCAGGCAAAATCTCGCGCGAATTACGGTGAGCGTACTCGCCGGGGCGGTCGCGGGCATTGCTTGCAGCGCGGCCATCGTCGGCATGCTGGGCGGCAGCCGCGCCATCGTGCTGAGCATGATGCCCAAATCCGTCAGCTCGCCGATCGCAATCGAAATCGCCAGGCATTTGGGCGCGATTCCGGAGCTGACCGCGGTGCTGACGACGCTGACAGGCCTGTTTGGCAGCATGTTTGGAACGCGTCTGCTGCACTGGCTGCGCATCCGCGACGATATTTCCGTCGGAATCGCGATCGGCACTGCGTCTCACGGCATCGGAACGGCGAAAGTGCTGAAAGATTCGGAGATCCAAGGGAGTTTCAGCGGCCTGTCGATGGCGCTGTGCGGAATTTTGACTTCGCTTTTGTTCATTCCCGTTTATTGGTGGCTTCAAAAGTAAACGGTGGGATGAGTGTTTCGAGAGGGCGAGTGACGGGTTATGGAGTTAAAGTGGGGGAGACAAGGTGGCTTTGAAGGGAGAAAACCTGCGAAAATGCAGGTTTTTTTCGCAAAAGTAGCTCATTTTGGCGAAAAACCTGCGAAAGTGCAGGAATTTTCGATGAATTTGAATCTGAGCCGGTAGCGTCAAGAAGTTTGTGTAAGTCAGTAGGGTAGCTCGTCGAAATAATGGATGAACTGTTATTTTGCGAATATTCAGAACAGGTGGCTGGCGGCGGGTGTGGCCCAAGCGAAGGCGCGGGAGCCGTAACTTTTTACCATGCAACCAGAGCTTAAGAGGGATATCGCTGCTCAAACATCTTTTGTAGCTCTTCTTTCACTTGGGGATTTCCGAATCCGGTAACGACCCTTTTCCTCCACCTTTCGACGTAGTCCAGTGTTTCCAGGTACATGATCTTTTCGGCTGTTTCCATGTTCGTTAAGCTGTTCATCGGCTTTAAACGCTTGCGAAACTCCTTATTCATCCGCTCGATGGCATTGGTGGTGTAGATTTGCTTCCAGATCATCTGTGGATAGGTGTAGAAGGCAAGCAGTGTGGGCAGATTGTCTTCCCAGGATTGAATTTCTTTGGGGTACTTTTTGTTCCACTTGGCCTTTATCGTGTCAAAGGCAGCCATGGCAAGGTCACGGTCTAATGCGTTGTAGATGGTTTTGAGATCGCTTATGAATTCGTTCTTGTCTTGTACGCGAATCTTAGGGAAGGTGTTACGCATCTTGTGGACGACGCAGTGCTGTACGTCTGCTTTCGGATAAGCCTCACGAAACGCCTCTTCCAGCCCCTGTAGGCCGTCGAAGACACCTAACAAGACATCGGTTGCGCCGCGTCGCTGCAGGTCTTTAAGTACGTCACGCCAGCCATTAGAGCTCTCTTGACCACCGATGTAGAAGCCGAGAATGTCCCGGTAGCCCTCCTCGCTGATCCCCATGGCAAAATAGACGGCTTCCCCGGCGACTGTACCGCGTTTGAGCT